>JAOPZP010000443.1 GCA_025964055.1 Conexibacter sp. | reverse complement strand
GGCGCAGCTCGCCCTCCTCCGGGTTCATCGTCCCGACGAGCAGGAACCGCGCGGGATGGCGTACACCATGCCCATCGCGCTCGACGACGTTGACGCCGGACGCGGCGACGTCGAGCAGCACGTCGACCGCGGCGTCGGGCAGCAGGTTGACCTCGTCGGCGTAGAGCACGCCGCGGTGCGCCGCGGCGAGCAGCCCGGGCTCGAACACCGCCGCACCCTCCTGCAGCGCGCGCCGGACGTCGAGCGCGCCGATCACGCGCTCGATCGTCGCGCCCAGCGGCAGCTCGACCATCGGCGCGTCGCGCCGACCGACCCCATCATGTTGGACGTCGCACGGGCACGGCTCGCCCGGCGCCACGCCGTAGGCGCACCCGACCGCGACGTCCTGCTCGGGGAGCAATGCCGCCAGCGCGCGTACCGCGGTGGTCTTCGCCGTCCCCCGCTCGCCGCGCACGAGCACGCCGCCGAGCCGATCGTCGATCGCGCAGAGCAGCAGCGCCTCGACCAGGTCCTCCTGGCCGACGATGGCGGTGAGCGGGTAGCGCAGCGGCGCGGCCGCGCCGGGGACAGTCCCCATCGAAGCGGCGGCGGCGGCGGCGCCCATCGAAGCTCCAGCGGCCGCGGGAGCGAGCCCCTGGGCGAGCTGCCGCCCGTCATGCGAGCGCCCTGCGCGAGTCATGACGCCGCGACTCCCGCCTCGGCGAACGTCGCCATCTGATCGTGCAGCGCGCATGCGGCGTTGACGAGCAGGAGCGCGGTCGCCGCGCCCGACCCCTCGCCGAGCCGCAGGTCCAGCTCGACCAGCGGCCGCAGGCCCAACCACGTCAGCAGATGCTCGTGCGCGGGCTCGACCGAGCGGTGGCCGGCCAGCAGCCGGTGGCGCAGCTCGGGCGCCATCGCGACGGCCACGGCGACCGCCGCGGTCGCGATCACGCCGTCGCAGATCAGCCCGAGGCCGTGCTCGCCGGCGCCCAGCGCCAGCCCGCACAGCACCGCCAGCTCGCCGCCGCCCAGCCGGCGCAGCACCTCGACCTCGTCGGTCAGGTGCGGGCCGTGGAGCGCCAGCGCCCGCGCGACGACCGCACGCTTGCGCCGCAGCCCGTCGGCGTCGACGCCCGTCCCACGTCCGACGACCGCATCGGCGCCCAGGCCGGTGAGCGCCGCGGTCAGGCACGCTGCCGGCGTGGTGTTGGCGATCCCCATCTCACCGGCGATCAGCAGGTCGATCCCGTCCGCCGCGGCGCGCGCCGCCAGTTCCCGGCCCGCCCGCAGCGCGCTGCGCACCTCGTCGGGACGCAGCGCGGGCTCGACGGCGAGGTTGCCGGACGGCGCCGGCAGCCCGACGTCCTCGTGCGCGACGCCGGGCGGCGGCGCGATGACGCCCGCGTCGATCAGCACCAGCTCGGCGCCGGCCTGGCGCGCCAGGACCGTGATCGCCGCGAAGCCCGCGCCGAACGCGCCGAGCATCTGCCCGGTCACCTCCTGCGGGAACGCCGACACGCCCTCGGCTGCGACGCCGTGGTCGGCGGCCGCGATCACGATGCGCGTGCGCGGCACCGGGCGCTCCCGGCCGGTCACGCCCGCGACCCACGCGGCGACCTCCTCCAGCCGCCCCAGCGAGCCGGGCGGCTTGAGCAGCTGCGCCTGCCGCGCGAGCGCCGCGTCGCGCGCGGCGGTGTCGATCGGCCGGATGGCCGGGATCACCATGGTCTTGGTCATGCGGGGTCTCCGGCCTCTTCCAGTTGCGCCTCGACATCGAGCAGCTCGCCGCGCAGCGCCTCGAGCGTCTGCGCGTCGGGCTGCGCCCACAGCCCGCGCTCCGCCGCCTCGAGCAGACGCTCGGTCATCGCATGCAGCGCCCACGGGTTCGAACGGCGCAGGAACGCGCCGACGTCGGGATCGCGGACGTACTTCTCGGCGACCGCCTCGTACATCCAGTCGTCGACCACGCCGGTGGTCGCGTCGTAGCCGAACAGGTAGTCGACGGTCGCGGCGAGCTCGAACGCGCCCTTGTACCCGTGGCGCATCATCGCGCCGATCCAGCGCGGGTTGGTCACACGCGAGCGGAAGACGCGCCGCGCCTCCTCGGCCAGCGACAGCGCGCGCACGCGGGCGGGGTCGGCGCTGTCGCCGACCCAGGCCTTGGGGTCGCGCCCGCTCAGCGCGCGCACCGCCGCGACCATCCCGCCGTGGTATTGGAAGTACCCGTCGGAGTCGAAGAGGTCGTGCTCGCGGTTGTCGATGTTCTTGACCGCGACCTCGATCCGGGCGAAGCAGTCGCGCACCGCCCCGCGCGCCTGCACGCCGTCGAGCCCGGAGCCGTACGCGTGGCCGCCCCACGCCTCGTACACGGCGGCCAGGTCGCCGTCGTCGCGCCAGTTGCCCGCGTCGATCAGCTCGAGCAGCCCGGCGCCGTAGGAGCCGGGGGCCGAGCCGAAGACGCGCGCGGTGCAGCGGCGCCAGGCGCCCGGGTGGGTGGGTCCGATCTCCTCGGCGAGCCGCTCGGCATCCGCGTGCACGTGCTTGCGCAGGAAGTTGTCGTCGTCGCTCTCCTCGAGCGCGGCGACGGTCGTCACCGCGTCGTCGATGAGCGTCACCAGATGCGGGAAGGCGTCGCGGAAGAACCCCGAGATGCGGACGACGACGTCGATCCGGGGGCGCCCGAGCTGCTCCAGTGGGACGACCTCGATCGCGGTGACCCGGCGCGTGTCGGGATCCCAGACGGGGCGCACGCCGAGCAGGTGCAGGATCTCGGCGACGTCGTCGCCGTGCGTGCGCATCGCCGCCGTGCCCCAGACGACGATCCCGACGGTCTCGGGATGGCGCCCGTCCTCGTCGAGATGGCGCGCCAGCAGCGCGTCGCCGAGGCGGACGCCGACGTCCCAGGACAGCTGCGAGGGCAGCGCCTTCGGGTCGACGCCGTAGAAGTTGCGGCCGGTCGGCAGCACGTCGACGCGCCCGCGCGTCGGCGAGCCCGACGGCCCGGCCGGCACGTAGCGCCCGTCCAGCGCGGCGAGCACCGCGTCCAGCTCGCCGGTCGTGGCGCGCAGGCGCGGGACGAGCTCGTCGCAGGCGAAGGCCAGCGCGGCCAGCACCGCCGGCTCGTCGGTGTCCAGGACGTTGCGCGCCACCTCGGCGACCGCCGCCGGCGACCAGGCGCGCGCCGACAGCGCGTCGAGCACCATGTCCTGCGCGGCGTCGAGGCGGTCGAGCTCGTCGCGCGCGCCGCGCTCGATCAGCGCCAGCTCGTCGACGCCGCGGGCGCTGCCGATGGCGCGGCGCAGCGCCGGGACGTCGGCGTTGGGCAGCCGCATGATCGCGGCGACCAGGTTGCGCAGCGGCTCGCCCTCGGGCGCCTGGCCGAGGATGTGCAGGCCGTCGCGGACCTGGAGGTCCTTGACCTCGCAGAGGTAGGTGTCGAGGTGCTCGATGACGGTGCCGATGGCGCCGTCGTCCTGGGGCGCAGCGCCCTCGTCGAGCCCGAGGTCGTGGTGGAGGTTGGCCTCCAACAACGCCTCCCAGATCCGCGCGCCGAGCGCCGGCAGCTTGCTCGGATCCAGCGCCTCCATGCGGGCGTACTCGTCCAGCAGGTCCTCGAGCGCGGCGAGCTCGTCGTGCGTCCCGGCGCGCGCCATCGGGGCGATCAGGTGGTCGACGATCGTCGCGTGGATGCGGCGCTTGGCCTGCACGCCCTCGCCGGGGTCGTTGACGACGAACGGGTAGACGATCGGCAGCGTGCCGAGCACGGCGTCGGGCGCGCACGCCGCGCTCAACCCCACCGACTTGCCCGGCAGCCACTCCAGCGTGCCGTGCTTGCCGAGGTGGACGAGCGCGTCGGCGCCCCAGACGCGGTCCAGCCACCAGTACGAGGCGAGGTAGTGGTGCGACGGCGCGAGCTGCGGGTCGTGGTAGATCGCGCTCGGGTCCTCGCCGTAGCCGCGCGGCGGCTGGATGGCGACGAAGACCCCGCCGAGGTCGAGGCCGGCGAGGACGAGGTCGTCGCCGTCGCGCCACTGCGTGCCGGGCGGAGGACCCCACGTGTCGACGACCGCGGTGCGCAGCGCCTCGGGCAGCGCGGCGAACCACTGCTCGTACTGCGCGACCGGCAGCCGCGCCACCGCGGCGCCGAGCTGCGCGTCGGTCAGGTGATCGGGGTCGTAGCCGCCGGCGGCGATGAGGCCGTGGATGAGCGCGTCGCCGTCGGCCGCGACGTCGTCGACGGCATAGCCATCGGCTTGGAGCGCCTCGAGCAGCGCGATCGCCGAGGCGGGCGTGTCGAGCCCGACGGCGTTGCCGATGCGCGCGTGCTTGGTCGGGAAGCTCGAGAGCATCACCACCACCTTGCGGTGCTCGGGCGGCGTGGTCCGGAGCCGCGCGATGCGCACGGCGAACCCGGCGACTTGGGCGCAGCGCTCGTGGTCGGGCGCGTAGAGCGAGACGCCGTCGAACTGCCCGTGGGGCTCCTTGAACGACACGACGCCGCCGAGCAGGCGCCCGTCGAACTCGGGGATCGCGACCTGCATCGCGACGTCCATCGGGCTCAGCCCGCTGTCGCTCTCCTCCCAGGCGGCGCGCGAGCGGGTCACGCAGACGGCCTGGATGACGGGCACGCCGAGCGCCGCGAGGGCGTCGGCGCGCCAGCCCGAGGCGGCGGTCGCGTCGGCGTCGCCGGCGGTCGACCCGCCGGAGGCCAGGACGGTGACGATCAGCGCGTCGACGTTCCCGTCGAGCTCCTCGAGGAGCGCCACGCGACCCTCGGCATCGGGGCGCAGCGACTGCGCCCAGACGCAGGTGGGGATGCCACCGGCGTCGACGACCGCCTGGGCGATCGCGTCGACGAAGGCGGTGTTGCCCGCGGCGACGTGCGAGCGGTAGAAGACGATGGCGATGCGCGGCCGCCGGCCCGGCGCCCCCGCGGACGTGAGCTGCGGCGCGTAGGACCCGTGCTCGGGCAGCGCCTCGGGCGCGTCGAAGCCGTAGCCCTCCAGCAGGAACGTGTCGGCGAGGAACCGGAGCAGGTTGGAGGCGTTGGTCACGCCGCCGTGGCGGAGGTACTCGAAGGCCTGGGCCAGCGCGCCGGCGGGAGCGTGGCTCAGCTCGGCCAGCTCGGCGTCGGGCTGCGGCTCGCCGCCGAGGAGCAGGAGCGCGAAGCCCGCGGCGTCGGCGCGGCGGCGCAGCTCGTCGACGCCGTCCTCCCAGGCGCGCCGCCCGCCGAGCAGGCGGACGACGACCACGCGGGCGCCGTCGAGGATCGCGTCGAGGTCGGTGCCGACCGCCGCCGGGTTGGCGACGCGGACCTCCGGGAAGCCGTCGGGCAGCTCGCCCAGCGCACGGGTGACCGCGAGCAGGTCGGTGTCGGCGTGGCTCAGGACGCGGAGCATGCGGTCCTCCGCAGGTCGAGGGTGGGAAGGCCTTCAGGAACGCCGCCGGCCAGCAGGGCGTCGAGCGCATCGCGGTCGACGTGCTCGTCGACGAGGTCGCCGAGGACGTCCAGGCGCCGCTCGCGGACGTCGGCGAACGGGACGTCGCCGGGGCGCCAGTCGCGCCCGCGCTGGGTCGCGACCCAGTCCAGCAGCGCGCGGCGGACCGCGTCGCCCTCCAGCAGGCCGTGCCAGCTCGTGCCGAGCACGGCGCCGCTGACGCAGCCCTCCGGCGTCCCGTCGGCGGCGGTCAGGAGCGGGTCCGCCGTCATCCGGCCGGTCGGTTGCGGGTCGCCGTGGCGGATCTCGTAGCCGGTCGCGGGGGCGCCGCCGAGCCACGTCGCCGTGCCGGTCTGGCGGCGCAGCAGCTTCTCGGCGGCGAAGACGGTGGCGACCGGGAGCAACCCAAGGCCATCGACGACTCCGGCGCGGCTCTCGACGTCGTCCTCGATCCGCTCGCCGAGCAGCTGGTAGCCGCCGCAGAGGCCGAGGATCGGCCCGCCGGCGGCGGCGCGGCGACCCAGCGCATCGTCCAGGCCGTCGCGGCGCAGGCGCTCGAGGTCGGCGACGGTGGCCTTGGTACCGGGGATGACGACGAGGTCGGCGCGCTCGAGGTCGACCGGCGAGCGCGTGAAGCGCACGCCGACGCCCGGCTCGGCGGCCAGCGCGTCGACGTCGGTGAAGTTCGACATCCAGCGCAGGCGCAGGACGGCGACGTCGAGGGTGTCGCGGCCGACCGCGGGAGCGGGCGCCAGCGCCGGCGCCTCGAGCGCCAGCGAGTCCTCGGCGTCGAGCCACAGCCCCTCGCGCCACGGCAGGACGCCGATGGCCCGGCGGCCGGTCAAGGCATACAACTGCTCCAGCCCCGGCGCCAGGACCCCGGCGTCGCCCCGGAACTTGTTGATGAGGAACGCCGCGACGTGGCGCTGGTCGTCGGCGTCGAGGACCGCCAGCGTGCCGACGAGCGCGGCGAAGACGCCGCCGCGGTCGATGTCGCCGACGAGCAGCACGGGCAGGTTCGCCGCCCGGGCGAGGCCCAGGTTCGCCAGGTCGCGCTCGCGCAGGTTGATCTCGGCGGGCGAGCCGGCGCCCTCGCAGATGACCGCGTCGAAGCGCGCGCGCAGCGTGGCCAGCGCGTCGAGCACCGGCGCCTGGAGGCGGGCCTTGAGGTCCTGATACGAGCGCGCCGTCGCGTCGGCGAACGGCTTGCCCATCAGCAGCACCTGCGACGACGTCTCCCCCGCGGGCTTGATCAACACGGGGTTCATGGCCGCCTCGGGCTCGATGCCGCACGCGGCGGCCTGCATCGCCTGCGCCCGGCCGATCTCGGCGCCGCTCGCGGTGACCGCCGAGTTGTTGGCCATGTTCTGCGCCTTGAACGGGGCGACGCCGACGCCCCGCCGTGCGAGCGACCGGCAGATGCCCGCGGTCACCAGCGACTTGCCCGCGTCCGAGGCGGTGCCGCAGACCAGGAGGGCGCCGCCGCTCTGCCCGCTCACGACCATGCTCCGGCCAGCGCCACGAGCGTCGCGACCTCGACGAGCTTGCCGGTCGCGCCCAGCGTGTCGCCGGTGCGGCCGCCGAAGGCACGCCGCTGGATGGCGATCGCCGCGACGAGGGCCGCGGCCGCCACGCCGAGCGCGAGCGCACCGGCGGACACGCCGCAGACGACGAGGACGCCCGCGGCGCCGAGGAGGGT
>JAOPZP010000435.1 GCA_025964055.1 Conexibacter sp. | reverse complement strand
CGGCGACGCCTTCGTGGCCCGCCTGGCCGCGGCGCTGCGCGCCGGCGCTCCCGGCTGCCTGCTGACGGCCGGCATCCGCGACGCCCTCGTGCAGCAGCTGGCCCACACGCGCGCGCTGCCCGGGGTGGAGGTGCTCGTCGAAGGCGGCGCACCCGAGGGCGTCGAGGGCGCCGTCCTGGACGCCACGCTGCTGAGCGCGCCGGCGACGGTCGTCGCCGCGGCGCCGGACCTGCTCGAGGAGCACTTCGGGCCCGCCGCGCTGGTCGTGCGCTACGACGGCGAGGCCGAGCGCGACGCCGTGCTGGACGCCGTCGAGGGCGCGCTGACGTTCACGGTCCACGCCGGGGAGCGCGAGGGCGAGGCGCTCGTGGCGCTGCAGTGGCGGATGGCCGAGCGCGTCGGCCGCATCCTGTGGAACGGCTACCCGACCGGCGTGGCGGTGACAGCCGCGATGCAGCACGGCGGGCCCTACCCGGCAACCACCGCGTCGCTGCACACGTCCGTCGGGACGACGGCGATCCGGCGGTTCCAGCGCCCGGTGGCGTTCCAGGACGCGCCACAGGAGGCACTGCCGGAGGCATTGCGCGACGGCAACCCGCTCGGGCTCCGGCGCCTGGAGGACGGCGTCTACGTCGACGGCTCGTCGGGCACGATGTCGAGCCCCTCGGCCACCATCGGCCGCCCGCCGAGCGCGTAGCGGATGTCCACCGAGTCGTTCTGGCGGTAGGTGCCGACGCCCCAGGCGCCCAGGAACCAGCGCCAGCCGCTGACCTTGTCCTTGCGCAGGTCGCGGTCGAAGACCAGCTCGCGGCCCTCCTGGACGTAGTCCCGGCCGGGCTTCTGGGGCACGCCCGAGATGAAGACCTCGAACGGCTCCTGGATCTGCGGCGGCAGCCGGACGATCGATCGGGGCATCGACCGCCATCATGGCGGATCCCATGGACCCGATCACGTCGTCGCCGATCGTCCGCATCCTCAACGAGGACGTGCGGCGCTACCACCGCTGGAGCACCCCGTCGATCCTGCCCGGCCAGGAGCGCGTGGAGGACTTCTACGCCTCCGACGTGTCGATCTCGGCCGGCTTCTTCGGGACGCTCGTCGACCACACCGGCGTCTTCGGCGAGGCCGAGCGCTTCGCCGCCGCGGCGCAGGGCGCCGACCGCACGATGTTCTCGGTGCACGGCTCGTCGGGCTCCAACTGGGTCGTGCTGCGCATGCTCGCGATGGAGCGCCAGGACGGGCTCGTGCTCGTCGCCCGCAACATCCATCACTCGATGATGAACGCGATCAAGGCGTTCGACCTGGACTTCCGGTTCCTGCCCGCGCCCTACGACGCGCGCTTCGAGGCGCTGCTGCCGCCGAGCGTCGACGACGTCGTCAGCGCGCTGGATCGCCACCCCGAGGCGCTGGCCGTCATCTACACCTCGCCGACCTACGAGGGGCTGACGGGCAACACGGAGGACATCGTCGCGGCGGTGCACGCGCGGTCCGAGGACTGCCTGGTGTTCGTCGACGAGGCATGGGGCGGCCACCTGCACTTCCACGGCGACCTGCCGTGCTCGGCGATGGCCGCGGGCGCCGACATCTGCGTGCAGTCCACCCACAAGCTCGCGGGCGGGCTCCAGCAGACCGGGCTGATCCACTGGCGCGAGGACCGCGTCGACACCGAGCTGCTCGAGGAGGCCTACCGCGAGTACGTCACGACGTCGCCGTCCTACGGGCTGCTCGCGTCGGCCGACGCGGCGGTGCGGGCGCTGGCGGCATGCGGCACCGACCTGCTCGGCGAGTCGATCGCGCGCACCGCGCGGCTGAAGGCCGCGCTGCGCCGCGCCCTGCCCGACGCCGACCTGCTCGACGATCCCCGCTGGCTGGACGCCGTCTCGCGCAATGTCTCGGGCGTCGACCTGGTCAAGACCACGCTCGGGCTGTCGCGCTACGCCCTCACGGGCTACCAGGTCGCCGAGGCGCTGGTGGAGCGCGGGATCGTCATCGAGAAGGCGGGCGTCTCGACGATCACGCTGATCACGACGTTCCAGCTCGCCGAGGACGCCGTCGAGGCGACGGTCACCGCGCTGCGCGACATCCTCGACGGCCGGCAGCTCCCGGGCAGCGAGCGCCAGGCGGCGCCGGGCAACCCGTTCGCGGGGATCGACGACCGGCCGGTGATCCGGCCCCACGACGCCAAGCGCCTGGCCAAGTCGATCGGCCACGAGGTGCAGCTGCGCGAGGCGATCGGCAAGGTCGCCGCCGAGGAGGTCGAGGTCTACCCGCCCGGCATCCCGCTGATCCTCGAGGGCTTCCGCGTGGGCGCCGACGCGGTCCGCTACCTCGAGCAGGCGCGGGCGAGCGGCGGCTCGATCGTGGCCCGCGACACGTCGCTGGCGACGCTGCGGGTGCTGTAGGGCCGTCCGCGGCCGGTGGGCCACGCGTGGCCGGGGCCGCCGAGGTGCTGTAGTGGGGTGCATGGATGCCGATCGACTCCCGCCGTCAGCCACCGCCGACGGCTGGCGCCAGCAACAGGGCGGCGACCTGACGGCCGCCGAGCAGCTCTACCGCCGCGGCCTCGCCGACGGCGAGCCCGACGCCGGCTACTACCTCGGGGAGCTGCTGATCGAGCTGGACCGCTCGTCGGAGGCGGTGCCCGTCCTGCGGGCCGCCGTCGAGACGGGCGACAACGACGCGCTGATCCCGCTCGGCAACGCGCTGTGGGACCAGGGCGACATCGCGGGCGCCGAGGCGCGCTACCGCGAGGCGGCCGACCGCGGCGAGCTCGCCGCCGGCCACAACCTCGGGCTGCTGCTCTACGACGAGGGCCGGCTGGCCGAGGCGATCGCGCTCTGGCGCACGACGGTCGTCGTCGGCGAGACCGAGCACCGGCTGCTGGCCAACGCGCTGGCCGACAGCGGCGAGGTCGAGGAGGCCGAGCGCTGGTTCCGCGACGGCGCGGCGGCGGGCGACGCCGAGGCGCTCGTCGACCTCGGCGCGCTGCTGCAGGACGAGGACCGCCTCGACGAGGCGGAGGTCACGCTGCGCCAGGCGCTGGCGGCCGGCGCGACCGAGGCCTACGTCTTCCTCGCGTCGGTGCTGCGCCTCGACGACCGCGTCGAGGAGGCCGAGGCCGTGCTGCGCGAGGGCGTCGAGCGGGGCATCGGCACCGCCGAGACGCAGCTGGCCAACCACCTCAGCGACGCCAACCCGAAGTCGGCCGAGGCCGAGCAGCTCTACCGCAGCGCGGTGCTGCACGGCGACCACGACGCCTACAACAACCTCGGCGTGCTGCTCTGGGACCAGGGGCGCGTCGACGAGGCCGAGCTGGCGTTCCGGTCGGGCGCCGAGCGCGGCGACGAGCTGGCTGCCGGCAACCTCGCCGGGCTGCTGGACGAGCGCAAGGGCTGAGCCGCGGGCGCGGAGCCGTCGCCGGCTCCGCGTACCCTGCACGGCCGTGCCCGAGGCCGCTCCCCCGTTCGAGTACACCGTGCGCCGCTCCGACCGGGCGCGGCGCGTGCGGGTACGCGTGGATCCGCGTGACGGGGGCGTGGAGGTCGTGCTGCCGCGCCGGGCCGCGGCGCGCGAGGCGGCCGCGGCGGTCGTCGAGCTGCGCGGGTGGATCGCGCGGCGCCAGGCCGAGGT
>JAOPZP010000432.1 GCA_025964055.1 Conexibacter sp. | reverse complement strand
TCCTCGGCGACCAGCGCCTCGTAGTTGGAGACACGCGCCTTCTGCTTGGTCTGGCGGCCCTTCGGGTTCTTGCGGACCCACTCGAGCTCGGCCTTGATGACGCGCTCCTTGGCCAGGTCGCGCCGGTCCTGCATCTCCAGGCGCTTCTCCTTCTGCGCCAGCCAGGCCGTGTAGTTGCCCTCGTAGGGGATGCCGCGGCCGCGGTCGAGCTCGAGGATCCAGCCGGCGACGTTGTCGAGGAAGTAGCGATCGTGGGTGACCGCGACCACCGCGCCCTTGTAGTCGGCGAGGTAGCGCTCCAGCCAGCCGACCGACTCGGCGTCGAGGTGGTAGGTCGGCTCGTCGAGGAGCAGCAGGTCCGGCGCGCTGAGCAGCAGCCGGCAGAGCGCGATGCGGCGGCGCTCGCCGCCGGAGAGCGTGGTGACGTCGGCGTCCGACAGCGGGCAGCGCAGCGCGTCCATCGCGTAGTCGATGGTCGTGTCGAGGTTCCAGCCGTCGGCGGCGTCGATCTTGGCCTGGAGGTCGGCGAACTCGTCGGCGGTCTCGTCGGAGTAGTTCATCGACAGCTCGTTGAAGCGGTCCATGAGCGCCTTGGTCTCGGCAACGCCCTCCAGGACGTTCTCGCGCGCGGTCTTGGTGGCGTCGAGCTGCGGCTCCTGCTCGAGCATGCCGACGGTCGCGCCGGGGGCGAGCATCGCCTCGCCGCTGCGGAAGTCGGTGTCGATGCCGGCCATGATCTTGAGCAGCGTCGACTTGCCCGCGCCGTTGTAGCCGAGCACGCCGATCTTCGCTCCGGCCAGGAACGACAGCGAGACCTCGTTGAGGATCGGCTTCTCGGGGCCGTAGGCCTTCGTGAGCCGCTGCATCTGGAAGATGTACTGGGGCGCCATGTGTCCTTCAGGATAGGAGGCCTAGGCGCGCGGTTGCGTGAGCGTGTCCCACGCGTGCCCGACGAACACCGGCTCGGGCACGAGCCTGACGCCGAAGGCCGCCTCGACGCCCTCGGCGATCTCGCGCGCCAGCGCCACCAGGCCGGCGGTCGTGCCCGCGCCGCGGTTGGTCAGGGCGAGGACGTGCTTGGTGGAGATCGCGATGCCGTCGGGGTCGCCGTAGCCGCGCTGGAACCCGGCGCGCTCGATCAGCCAGGCGGCCGACGTCTTCGTCTGGCCGTCGGGCTCCGGGAACGCGGGCGGCAGCGGCGCGTCGGGGCCGAGGTGCGCGGCGACGCGCTCCTGCAGGGCGGCGAGCTCGGCGGCCGTGAGGATCGGGTTGGTGAAGAACGAGCCGGCGCTGGCGGTGTCGCGGTCGGCCGGGTCCAGGACCATGCCCTTGCCGCGGCGCAGCGCCAGCACCGCGTCGCGGACGCCGGCGAGCGGGGCCGTGTCGCCGATCGCGACGCCCAGCGTGCGGGCCAGCTCCCCGTAGCGGATCGGCCGCGAGACCCCGCCGGGCGCCAGCGCGAAGCTCACGCGCAGCACCACCCAGCGCCCGGGCTCGCGCTTGAACGCGCTGGAGCGATAGGCGAAGCCGCAGTCGGCCGGGGTCAGGTCGGCGACCGCCCCGGTGGCGCGGTCCAGCGCGCGGACCGACACGACGGTCTCGCTGACGTCCTGGCCGTAGGCGCCGACGTTCTGGATCGGCGTCGCGCCGACCGAGCCCGGGATGCCGGCCAGGCACTCGACCCCGGCCAGGCCGCCGGCGACGGTCTGGGCGACGAGCGCGTCCCACGACTCGCCGGCGGCGACGTGCAGGACGTCGCCCTCGCGCACGATCCCGCGCGTGGCGACGTGCACGACGGTGCCGGGGAAGCCGGCGTCGGCGACGACGACGTTCGAGCCGCCGGCCAGGATCAGCAGCGGCGCGCCGGAGCCCTCGCGGTCGGCGACGGCCGCGCGCAGCTCGTCGTCGGTGCGCGCCTCGATCAGCTCGGCCGCGGGGCCGCCCAGGCGCAGCGTGGTGTAACCGGACAGGTCCACGATCTAGGAGCCTATGTGGTGGGCCGATACCCTCGAAGGACGTGCCGCAGGTCTTCGACATCGAACAGTCGCTGCTCCTCCTGGAGCTCCAGCCGCCCTTCGAGAAGCGCGACGTCCAGCTGGCCCGCCGCAAGCAGGCCAAGGTGTGGCATCCGGACCTGGCCCCACCCGGCAAGCAGCTCGAGCACGAGCGCCACCTCAAGGCCATCAACGAGGCCGCCGACCAGCTCGAGAGCCTCGCCGAGGGCGCGCGCGGCGGCCGCGTCTCGCGCAACGCCGTCAAGGTCAGCGCCGCCGCCGCCCGCGCCGCGCGCGCCGAGGCCGGGCGCCGCAACTACGAGGAGGAGCAGGCGCGCCGGGCGCACGCCGAGGAGACGCAGAAGCACGACCCGTTCGGCTCGCGCGTCCCCGACCACTCGGTCGTCCATCGCTACGCGCGCTGCCTGTCCTATCCCGAGTGGGGCGTCGGCGAGGTCGCCGGGATCTACTTCACCGGTGGCGGCGACGACATCCAGCAGTGGGCGCGCGTGCGCTTCAACCCCGGCGTGCGGACCGTGCCGGCCGGGTCGAGTCCGCGCGGATCCAGTCGCGCACCGCGCGCCCGGCAGCGGTCAGCTCGCCGGCCTGCCAGAACGCCAGCGTCAGGAGGCGCAGCACCGACACGTTGCCCGGCTCGGCGTCGCGGGCGTAGATCAGGCGCTTGGCGGCCAGCGGGTAGTCGCCCTCGACCATCGCGTGCTGCGCGGCGGTCATGAAGCGCTGCACGCGCTCGTGGCCGGGGTCGGGCTTGGAGAAGTCGACGAACTGCAGCGACCCGGCCG
>JAOPZP010000427.1 GCA_025964055.1 Conexibacter sp. | reverse complement strand
CATGGGCATGGACTTCGACGGGCTGATCGCCTGGATGGACGGGCACGTCGGGCGGCGGGTGTTCGTCGCGACGCAGAGCGCGCTGGAGGAGGCCGGCAACACGCGCCTGACGCTGATCGGCCCGCTGGCCCGCGTGGAGGACGGCGAGATCACGCTGATCGACCCGCGGCCCGGTCGCATCGAGGTCTTCCAGGTGGGCGACGGCGGGACGCTCGTCCTGCTGGAGGGCGACTTCGTCACGGCCCGCCCGATCGACTTCGGCCAGGGCTTCCCGCAGATCATCGAGGCCGAGTTCCTCGGCGCCGTCGGCGTCACGCTCGGCGAGGCGCCGGCCGACGCGCCGGCCGGAGCGCCGGCCGGGGGCTAGCCTGAAGGGACGCGCCATGGACCTCGAGCTGCTCGACACCACGCTTGCCGACCTCGGTCAGCCCCCCTTCCGCGCCAAGCAGGTGTGGGAGTGGACCGCGCGCGGGACCGCCGGCTACGACGCGATGACGAACCTGCCCGCGCCGCTGCGCGAGCAGCTGGCCGAGCGCGTGCCGTTCTCGACGCTCGAGGTCGAGAACGAGGCCCGCTCCAAGGACGGCACGATCAAGGTGCTGTTCCGCACGGTCGAGGACCAGCGCCCGGTCGAGGCCGTGCTGATGCGCTACCGCGACGGGCGCCGCTCGCTCTGCCTCTCCTCGCAGTCGGGCTGCCCGCTGACGTGCACGTTCTGCGCGACCGGCACCATGAAGTTCGGCCGGAACCTGACGGCGTCGGAGATCCTCGACCAGGCGCTGCACTTCCGGCGCACCGAGGACGTCGACCACGTCGTGTTCATGGGCATGGGCGAGCCGATGATGAACCTCGACAACGTCCTGGCCGCCTGCCGCCGGCTGCCCGACGTCGGCGTCAGCCACCGCCACACGGCGATCTCGACCGTCGGCTGGACGCCGGGCATCGACCGCCTCGCCGAGCAGGACATGCCGATCCGCCTGGCGCTCTCGCTGCACGCCGCCGACGAGACGCTGCGCTCCCGGATCATGCCGGTCAACGACCGCCATCCGCTGCGCGAGGTGCTCGCGGCCTGCAACCGCTTCTATGACCGCAAGAAGCGCATGATCTTCATCGAGTACGTGATGCTCGACGGCGTCAACGACGCGCCCGAGCACGCGGTGCAGCTCGCGCAGGTGCTCGACCCCAAGCGCTTCAAGGTCAACTTGATCCCCTACAACCCGACCGGCAGCTACGACGGGTCGGACCGGCGGACGATCGAGGACTTCCGCGCGACGCTCGAGGAGCACGGCATCGGCGCGACCGTGCGCCTCACGCGCGGGCAGGACATCGACGCCGCGTGCGGCCAACTGGCCGCCAAGGCGCTCGCGGGCTAGGCCAGGCGGCGCGGTACTGTCCGCGCGATGGCCGCCCTGACCCTCGCCGAGCTGCACCGCCAGGCCAAGCAGCTGGAGCGGGCCCACCGCCAGGGCGACCCGGCCGCGCTGGCCCGCGTCGCGCCGTTCCGGCCCGATCCCGCCAAGCCGCTGAAGGACGCCGGCGCCCAGCTGGTCATCGCGCGCGAGCACGGCTTCCCGGCGTGGGCGCAGCTGCGCACCTACGTCGAGCGCGTCGAGCTGGGCGGCGAGGTGCTGGAGCACCCGTTCCACCTCGACATGGAGTACTACGAGGGCCGTGCCGAGGGGCTGCTGGCCTCCGCGCAGGACGGCACGCCGACGGCCGTCGCCGCCTTCGAGGGCGCCCGCCAGGAGCTGACGATCGAGGGCGCCCGCGCCGTCGTCGCGGGCCGCCACGGCTACGGCTCGTGGGCGGCGCTGCGGCGGGCGGTGACCGGCCTGGCCGACAGCGGCGAGCCGTTCGCCCGCGCGTTCCGCGCGCTGGAGGCGGGCGAGCTCGACGAGGTGCGCGCGCTGGTCGAGCGCTTCCCCGAGCTGGCGCGCGCCCGCGGCACCAACGGCAACACGCTGCTGAACATGGCCCGGGACCCGGCGGCCGTGACGCTCCTGCTGGAGGCCGGCGCCGACGTCGCCCAGGGCAACGCGCACGGCTGGACGCCGCTGCACCAGGCCGCCTACAGCGACGCGGGAGCGCTGGCGCAGGTACTGCTCGACGCGGGCGCGCCGACCGACGTCTCGGCGCGCGGCGCGGGCGGCACGCCGCTGGTCGTGGCGCTGTTCTGGGGCCACCGTCGGGTCGCCGAGCTGCTGTCCGCGGCATCGCTGTACCCCGACAACCTGCGCGTCGCCGCAGGGCTGGGGCGCGTCGACCTGATCGAGGCGCTCGTGGCCGAGGACGGAACGGTGTCGGAGGCCGCGGGCGCGCTGCGCTCGTTCTACCGGCCGCACGGCGGGTTCCCCGCGTGGCAGCCCAGCGACGATCGCCAGGAGATCCTCGACGAGGCGCTGGCGTGGGCGGCGCGCAGCGATCGCGCCGACGCGATCGCGGCGCTGGTGGCGCGCGGCGCGCAGGTCGACGCCGACGTCTACCGCGGCACGCCCCTGGCCTGGGCCGCAGCGCTGGGGCGCGTGGGCGCGATCGAGCGCCTCGTCGCGCTGGGCGCCGACCCCGACGCCCGCTCGAGCTTCGGCGGGCCCGACCACGGCCGCGACGTCGTGGCGCTGCACCTCGCCGCCGGCCACGGAGCGCTGCCGGCGATCACGGCGCTCCTCGACGCCGGCGCCGACCCGACGCTGCGCGACGGCGAGCACGGTGGCACGCCGGCGGAGTGGGCCGAGCACGCCGGGCAGACCGAGGCCGCAGCGCTGCTGCGGTCACGCTAGGCGGGGTCGACGTCGTCCTCAGGATCGCCCTGCGGCAGCTCGGCCGGGTCGCCTTCGCCCTCCTCCGGCCCGCCCTCGGTCGGCGGCGTCGCCCCCGCTCGCGCCTCGCCCGCGCGCAGCAGGCGCTCGCGCAGGTCGGCCTCCTCCTCGGGCGACGGATCCCACTCCTCGACGTCGGGCAGGTCGTCGAGCGACACCATCCCGAAGAGCCGCAGGAAGAGCGGGGTCGTCCGGTAGAGCACCGCGCCGAACGGCGAGCGCCCGGACTCCTCGATCAACCCCCGCTCCAGCAGCGTGCCCGCCGCCGAGTCGGCGCTGACGCCGCGGATGCGCGTGATCTCCGGACGCGACACCGGCTGCAGGTAGGCGACGATCGCCAGCGTCTCCGCCTGGGCCGGCGACAGCGGCGGCGTGCGCGGCTTCGACAGCAGCCGCCGGGCGGCGGGCTCGGTGTCGGGCGCGGTCGCCAGCGTCCAGCCGCCCGCCAGCTCCCGCAGCTCCAGGCCGCGCTGCCCCGGTGCGAACGCCTCGCCGAGCGCCATGAGCGCCTCGGCCAGCGCCTCCTCCTCGCACTCGCAGGCCGCCAGCAGCTCGCTCTCGGTCACCGGCTCGGCCGACAGGAAGAGCAGCGCCTCGACGGTGCGCGCCAGATCATTCATGTGGATGACCAACCGGCGCACGAGCGAGCGCCTGCGCGAGTTCGTGCCCGGATGCCGAGCCCCTGGGCGAGGTCATCCGCAGTCACGCGGCGGCAGCGGACGCCGCGCTCGCCGCGGCGGCCGGCGTGACGATCTCGATCTCGCCGAACGGCTCTTCCTGCTGCCAGGTCGCCTCGCCCTGCTTGTAGAGCTCGAGCAGCGCGAAGAGCGTCACGCACACGGTGACGCGGTCGGCGCCGGCGACGGCGTCCTCGAAGGTCGTGCGGCCCGCCGAGCGCAGCAGCCGGCGCAGATGTGACAGGCGGTCGGCGACGCTGACGCGCGGGATCGTCAGGTGGCGGATGTCGACCCGCGGCGGCATCGCCAACAGCCCGCCGATGGCGCGGCCGAGGCGGGCGGGCTTGTAGACGGCGTCGAGGTCGGCGACGTCCGTGCGCCGCAGCGCCGCGGGGAGCGGCGCGCTGCGGAAGCGAACGCCGTCCTCGCCCAGCAGCTTCTCGATCAGGTGCGACGCCGCCGAGCGGTAGCGCTTGGCCTCGAGCATCCGCTGCAGCAGCTCCTCGGCCGCGACGTCGGGCTCGAAGTCCAGCAGCTCCTCGTCGTCGCGCGGCAGCATGAGCCGCGACTTCAGCTCCAGGAGCGCGGCGATGAGCACCAGGAACTCGGTGGCGACCTCCAGGTCCAGCTCGCCGCGGGACTCCAGGACGTCGATGTAGGAGAGGACGACGTCGGCCAGCTCCACCTCCAGCAGGTCGACCTCCTCCTTGAGGACGAGCGTCAGCAGGAGGTCGAACGGTCCGGTGAAGACCTCGAGGTCGAGCTCGAGCTCGGCGACCAGGGTGCTCATTGCGCCAGACCGTAGCGGCCGCCCCCGACGGCGGCGGCACGAAACCCCGCAACGACCGCCGATTCGGCCCTCAGGTGCGGGGCCCGATGCCCATCGCGGCGCGGACGTCGCGCAGGGTCGGCTGGGTGATCGCGCGGGCCTTCTCGGCACCGGCGGCGAAGATCGCCTCCAGCGCGTCCTCGTCGGCCCGCAGCGCCGTGTAGCGCTCGCGCACCGGGGCCAGCAGCTCGTTGACCGCGTCGGCGGTCGCGACCTTCAGGTCGCCGTAGCCTCGCGCGTCGGCCAGCGAGGCCTCGACCTCGTCGGGCGTCATGCCGCGCGTCGCCGAGAGGATGTCGATCAGGTTCGACACGCCGGGCTTGCTCGCTCCACGCACGATCCGCGGCGGGTCCTCGGAGTCGGTCACCGCGCGCTTGAACTTCTTCTCGACCGCCTTGGGCTCGTCGAGCACGTAGACGGTGCCCTCGACCGAGCCGCCGGTCGTCGACATCTTCGACGTCGGGTCCTGCAGGTCCATGATCCGCGCGCCGACCGACGGGATCCGCAGCTCGGGCACGACGAGCACCTCGCCGAAGCGGTCGTTGAAGCGCTGCGCGACGTCGCGCATCAGCTCGACGTGCTGGCGCTGGTCGTCGCCGACGGGCACCTCGTTGGCGCGGTAGGCCAGCACGTCGGCGGCCATCAGCACCGGATAGGTGAAGAGATCGGCGGAGATGAGGTCGCGCTGGCGCGCGGACTTCTCCTTGAACTGGTGCATCCGGTTGAGGTCGCCGTGCGACGTCACGGCGCCCAGGTGCCATGCCAGCTCGGTGTGCTCCGGCATGTCGCTCTGGCGGATGAAGATGCACTGCTCGGGGTCCAGGCCCGCGGCCAGCAGGACGGCGGCGGTGTCGTAGACGCGCTCGCGCATCTCGGCGGGCTCCCACGGGACGGTCATCGCGTGGAGGTCGACGACGCAGTAGATCGCGACGTCGCCGGCGTCGGCGGCCCGCTGCTGTCCCTCGACGTACTGGACGATCGCGCCGAGGTAGTTGCCCAGGTGCTTGCGGCCCGTCGGCTGGATCCCGCTGAAGATGCGCATCGGCCCGTGAGTCTATGAAGCGCGCGGGCCGGGTAGCCGCCGCGGTGTGGATCCCATCAGCCGCACGCCCACCAAGCCGATCGACTACGCGGCGCTCAGCGCGGGCTACGGCACGCTGCTGGGAGCGCTCGTCGTCGCCGCGCGGACGAAGGAGGGAACAATGCCGGTCCGCCCCGCCGAGCTGCCGGTCATGGGCCTGGCGACCTTCGCGCTGGCCAAGCTGGTGGCCAAGGAGAAGGTCGACGCGTGGGTGCGCGAGCCGTTCCTGGAGGAGCGGCCCGACGGCGAGCGGCGGCCCAAGGGCACGCGCCTGCGCTACGCGGTCGGAGAGCTGCTGAGCTGCACGCGCTGCGTGGGGAGCTGGAGCGCGCTGGGCCTCGTCGGCCTGCGCGTCCTGCGCCCCCGCGAGGCGCAGGTCGTCCTTCCCGTCCTCGCGCTGGGCGCGACCAACGACTGGCTGCAGACGGGCTTCACGGCGCTGTGCGCCGAGGCCAACGTCGCCCAGAAGCGGGCCCAGGCGCCGCCGCCCGAGGCCGGCGACCACGATCGGGTCGTCCGCTTCGAGCACACCCGCCCCGGGCCG
>JAOPZP010000417.1 GCA_025964055.1 Conexibacter sp. | reverse complement strand
TCCCTCGACGACACCGTCATCCGGATGAGCACGAAGACCGGCAAGCCGGTCGGCGACCCGATCCCGGTCGGGCGCAACCCGTTCGCGGTGGCCGCCCACGGCTCCACCGCCTGGGTGACGAACGTCGCCGCCGCGAGCGTCACCCGCATCGACGCGAAGTAGGCCTACAGGTCGCGCTGGGTCAGCATGCCGCGCTGGAACGCCTCGGCGACCAGCCGGGAGCGCTTCTGGTTCTGGGGCAGCGACTCGATGCCGAAGCGCTGGAAGAGCGAGCGCAGGTGCGCCTTGACCGCGTCGACGCTGAGGTGCAGCTCGGCCGCGATCTGCTGGTTGGTCGCGGGCGTGGCGAACTCGGCCTGCTTGTAGGGCCGGGCCAGCGCGACGAGGACCTGGCGCTGCGTCGCGGGGATGTCGGCCAGCGCGACCGGCTCGCCGGCGACGACCGTGTGCTCGGCGCTCTCGTCGGCGTCGGGCCGGCGGTAGCCCAGCGTGGTCCGGCCGATGCGCAGGACGTCGCCGTCGCGCAGCCGCACGCGCCCGGAGATCCGCACGCCGTTGACGAAGGTGCCGTTGCGGCTCAGCCCGTCGTCGACCACGGTCCACTCCCCCGCGATCCGCTCCAGCTCGGCGTGCAGCCGGCTGACCTCGGTGTCCCACGGCAGCGGCACGTCGTTGGACCCGGCGCGACCGACGCTCAGCCGGTCGCCGTCCATGCGCAGCAGCCGCTGGCGGCCCTCGCCGTCGCGCAGGACCAGGAACGGCGCGCCCGCGCGCTCGGCGCTCAGGCGCTCCTGGATCTCGGCGGGCGAGGCGACGTGGGCTGCGAGCGGGGACTCGTCGGCGGACACCCCGTCAGGGTAGAGATCGACCCGGTCCTGACGGGTCGATCGCACCTAACGCCCCACACCTAGGTGTGGCCCGGCCTCACCTGGGTGTGGAAGGTGTAGACCCGGGGTCTCTGGGCGCCGGGCCGCTGGCCGGCGAACATCTGGTCCATGACCACCCCGGCCCTCCCCTCCCCGTCCGCTGCGAAGTCCAAGGCGCGTGCCCCGCGTGCCGGGTCGGCCACCGACGAGGCCCTCGTCGCCGCCATCCGCGCCGGCTCCGACGCCGCCTTCACCGCGGTCGTCCACCGCTACGAGCAGCAGCTGACCGCCTACGCGCGCCAGATCCTCGGCGGCCGCCACCACGACGCCGAGGAGTGCGTCCAGGACGCGTTCGTCCGGGCGCTGCGCTCCATGCGCGCCGGCGACGCCGACATCGCGCTGCGCCCCTGGCTGCACGCGATCGTCCGCAACCGCTGCCTCGACCAGCTCCGCAAGCCCGACCGCACGACCGACCTCGATCCGCACGAGGGCGTCCTCGCCGACCTCGGCCCGGGCCCGGTCTCCACGATCGCGCGCCGCCAGCGTCTCGACGAGGTCGTCGGCGGCGTCGAGGCGCTGGCGGTGGGCGATCATCGACACCGGGCCGGGGCCGTGGTCGGCGATGACGGCCTGGTGGGGCTCGAGGTCGGTGGTGCGGTCGGGCTTGCGCAGCTGGTCGAGGCAGCGGTTGCGGACGATCGCGTGCAACCACGGGCGCAGCGCGATCTCGGCGTCGCCGTTGGTGATGGAGCGCAGCGCCCGGACGAAGGCGTCCTGCACGCACTCCTCGGCGTCGTGGTGGTGGCCGCCGAGCACCTGGCGGGCGTAGGCCGTCAGCGGCGGCTCGTAGCGGCGGACGATGGCGGAGAAGGCGGCATCCGAGCCTGCACGGACGGCGGCGACGAGCGCCTCGTCGGTCGCCGAGCCGGCGCGTGGCGCGCGCGCCTTGGAGGAGGAGGTGGGGACCGGGTTCATGCCCATCATGGTCGCCGCGCCGGGCCGTTGGCGCCAGCGACCCCGGGGCTGCGCCTTCCACACCCCAGGTGAGGTGGATCCACACCTAGGGCTAACCTCCGGGGCCGTGTCCGACGACTCTCCGCTCGCCGCCCACGCCGCGTCGCCGGCCGAGCTGCAGGAGCGCCTGAGCGCCGAGCGCGCCGGCGATCCGTACCTCGTCCTGCGCGACGGCGCCGGCCGCCAGCAGCTGCTGCGCCTGTCCGGCGAGCGCCTCAGCGTCGGCCGCGGCGAGACCAACGACGTCCCGCTGCCGTGGGACACCGAGGTCAGCCGCCTGCACGCCGAGCTCGAGTGCATCGCGGGGGAGTGGACCATCGTCGACGACGGCCTCTCGCGCAACGGGACCTTCGTCAACGGCACGCGGATCTCGGGCCGCGCGCGGCTGCGCGACGGCGACGTCGTGCGCATCGGCCGCACGACGCTCGGCTACCGCCGGCCCGACTCCGAGGAGACCTCGGAGCACACGGTCGTGGCCGGCGAGCCGGTCGCGCTGGGCGACCTGCCGCCGACGCAACGCTCCGTCCTCGTCGCGCTGGCGCGCCCCTACAAGCAGGCCGAGTTCGCGACGCCGGCGACCAACCAGGAGATCGCCGAGCAGCTGCACCTGAGCGTCGACGCGGTCAAGGCCCACCTCCGCTCGCTCTTCCAGAAGTTCGGCATCGAGTCGCTGCCGCAGAACCAGAAGCGCTCGCGGCTGGTGGCCGAGGCGTTCCAGCGGGGGATGCTCACGCAGCGCGATCTGTAGGAAGCGCCGACCACGCCGACGCCGGCCCCTCAGCCCAGATCGATCCGCGTCACCGACGCGCTGCCCACGTTGGTCACCCACGCGCTCTTGCCGTGGGCCACGATCGCGAAGGGGTTGCGGCCGACCGGGATCGGGTCGCCGACGGGCTTGCCGGTCCGGGCGTTGAGCCGGACGACGGTGTCGTCGAGGTTGCTGGCGACCCACACGGTGTGCTGGGAGACGGCGATCCCGAGCGGGCCGCGGACGTTGAGCGGGTTGAAGATCCCGTTGGTCAGCGACCGGTTGTTCTGCAGGACCGTGCCGTCGTCGAAGTTCGTGACCCACACCTGGTTCTCGCCGAACGCCACGCGGTGGCGGCCGAGGCCGATCGCCGCGCTCTTGCGTTCGCCGGTCCTGGGATCCACGCGGCTCAACCGGTTGCGCCGCCGGTTGGGCACCCAGACGTAGCCGCCGCCGACCGTGATGTCGCCGATGCCCTCCTGGCCGAACGGGATGACCTTGGTCTCGCTGCCGCTGGGCAGGACCTTGATGATCGACGAGGGCGGGTCGGTCGACTTGACCGCGCGCCGGCCGACCCACACCGCCCCCGCGCCGGTGGCGACCACGGCCGCCTCGCCGGCGCCGAGCAGGCGGTCGCCCTGGCGCTTGCCGCTGACGGGGTCGATCCGGACCAGGCGGCTCTGCCCGCCGTTGGTCACCCAGAGCGACCCGAAGCCCGCGGCGACGCTCGTCGTCCCGCTGCGCCACGGCAGGTTGATCGTGCGACGGGCGCCCTTGCCGTCGGCGGGCAGGCCGATGAGCCGGCCGGTGCGCCCGCTGGTGACCCATACCCGCCCGCGCGCGTAGGCGATGGAGTTGGGCCGGGGGTCGACGGCGGCGGCCTTCGCCGCGCGCGCCGTCCCGGTCGCGGGCGCGGCCGGGGTCGTCGACCCGGACGTCTGCGCGCGCCCGCCGTCGCCGCGGCCGCTGGTGACCAGCAGGACGGTGACCACGACGATCGCCGCACCCGCCAGCAGCGACGCCACCGGCGCCGCCCACGAGCGCAGCCGCGGCCGAGCGCCCGCGCCG
>JAOPZP010000385.1 GCA_025964055.1 Conexibacter sp. | reverse complement strand
TGGAAATCGGTGGAATGACGGATGCGGGCGCTGCAACGCCCTGCTTGGGTCTTCGCCATGCTTCGCGCCGTCTGCGTCCGCGCCCGCCGCGCGCTCCTACTGTGCGTCGGTTGCGTGGCGCTGTCGGCGCCCGGCGTCGCCGTCGCCGCATCGGTGGCCTACGTCGACAACGGCGAGGTGTGGGTGTCGTCGCTGGACGGGACGCAGAAGGTCCGGCTGGCGACGCACGTCGTCGGCAGCGACGGCCAGATCGAGAAGTGGCTCGACGTCGCGCAGTCCGACGGCGGGCGCATCGTCGCCGTGCGCAACGTCCCGGGCCGGATCTCGCGCTTCTCCTGGTTCAAGGTGTGGGAGCCGGACGGCACCTCGACCGTGGAAGGACCGCTCAACGCGCCGTCAGGCTGGAGCGTCTACGTCTATCCGCTCGGCTTCGACATCACCGCCGACGGCAAGCACCTCGTCTACGGGTTCTCCAACAGCAGCGGCTGCTGCCCGATCAGCTTCCAGACCGGCATCTACGTGCGGCCGGCGACCAACAGCGCGCTCGACCCGATCACCATCACGGGCCAGCAGTACCCGTCGCTGTTCGGCAGCCGCATCATCGCCGCGTCCGGCAGCACGGTGAGCGTCCAGCAGACCACGGCGTCGACCTACGGCAGCCCGTTCGACCCGTGGCTCGACACGTCCGGAACCGGGCTCGAGCAGCACGGCAGCGACGTCGCGGCCAACGGCCAGCTCGCGGCGTTCGACCTCGAGCATTGGAACGGCGGCACGCAGGACGTCGGCAAGATCGCCGTCTTGGCGATCCAGGGCGTCGACGCGTCACCCGCGTCGCCCGCCGCAGTGGATTGCTACCTGCCGGCCACCGGCGTGGCGCATGACCCCTCGCTGTCGATGGACGCCAAGCAGATCGCCTGGGACGACGGACAGGGCGTGAAGGTCGCCGGCACGCCGACGACCAGCGCGGACCCATGCGTCCCGTCGAGCACGCCGGTGGTGATCTCCGCGACGGGCAGGTACCCGGCGATCGGCGGGGCCGACATCGGTGCGTTCCTGCCCAAGCCCCCAGCCACCGATCCAGCGGGCGGCGGAGCGACGACAGCCCCCACGACGACCCCGCCGGGCTCGACACCGCCCGGCACGACGCCGCCGGCGGGCTCGCCGGCCGCGGGCGCGCCGGGCTCGGTGCCGGTCGTGACGCTCCCAGCCCGGCTCACCGTCGCCGCGCTGGCCCGCGGGCTGGCGGTGACGGTCCGGGTCGGCGCCGCCGGGACGGTCCGGATCACGGCGACCGTTCCCGCGCGGGTCCTGGGCCGGCGCGGCAAGCCGATCGTCGTCGCCACCGGAACCGCCCGTGCCACCCGCGCCGGCAAGCTCGCCGTTCGGCTCCGTCTCAACGCAACCGCCCGCCGCCGCGTCAACCGCCTGAAGGGCGCGCGGCTGACGCTGCGGATCATGCAGGGCACGCGCACGTCGACGCGGACGATCACGCTGCGGTAGCGCCGCCATCGCGGAGGAGCCCCTCCGAGCTTCCGGTCGTCGGCACGCGTAAGACACCGCGCGCCGGCGTCACCAACGTTGGCATGACCGGAGCACCGCAGTCATGACTCTCGATCGCGCCTTCGTGATCGTCGGCGCCGGCCTCACAGGCGCCAAGGCCGCCGAGACCCTCCGCGCCGAAGGCTTCGATGGCCGGGTCGTCCTCGTCGGCGCGGAGTCCCAGCGCCCCTACGAGCGCCCGCCGCTGTCGAAGGACTACCTGCGCGGCGAAGCCGCCCGCGAGAACCTCGACGTCCACGACGCCGGCTTCTACACCGAGCAGGACATCGAGTTGCGTCTGGGCCAGACCGCCGTGAGCCTCGACCCGTCGGCGCATGAGGTGACGCTCGACGACGGCGAGCGGCTGGCCTACGACCGGCTTCTGCTGGCCACGGGCGCCGAGCCGCGCCGTCTGGCGACTGCCGGCGCCGACCTCGACGGCGTGCTGTGCCTGCGCACGGTCGAGGATGCCGATGAACTGCGGCGCCGGCTGGATCGCGGAGGCGCCGTCGTGGTCGTCGGCGCCGGGTGGATCGGTGCTGAAGTCGCGGCCTCGGCCCGTCAGCGCGGCCTCGATGTCACCGTGCTGGACCCGGCCGCCGTGCCGCTGGAACGCGTGCTGGGCCGCGAGGTCGGCGCGCTCTACGGCGACGTCCACGCCGACCACGGGGTGCGCATGCTGATGGGCACCGGGGTCGAGGCGTTCGAAGGACAGACGAAGGTCGAGCGCGTCCGCACCACCGACGGGCAGGCGCTGGACTGCGACTTCGTGGTCGTGGGCGTCGGCGTCGCGCCGCGCACGGGCCTCGCCGCGGCGGCGGGCCTCGCGGTCGATGACGGCATCCTCGTCGACGAGCACCTGCAGACCAGCTGCTCCGACGTCTTCGCCGCGGGCGACGTCGCCAACGCCCACCACCCGCTGTACGGGCGGCGGATCCGCGTCGAGCATTGGGCCAGCGCCCTGCATCAAGGGCCGGTCGCCGCGCGCAGCATGCTCGGCCGAGCGGCCGTCTATGACCGCGTGCCCTACTTCTTCTCC
This sequence comes from Conexibacter sp., assembly GCA_025964055.1. Classification (GTDB taxonomy): domain Bacteria; phylum Actinomycetota; class Thermoleophilia; order Solirubrobacterales; family Solirubrobacteraceae; genus Baekduia. The sequence continues at coordinate 821 of JAOPZP010000385.1, read as the reverse complement.
GATCAGTACGACGTCGGCATGGAGTACGCGGGGTTCGCTGCGACGTGGGATCGGGTCGTGTTCCGTGGCGATCCCGCGAGCCGGGGGTTCATCGCGTTCTGGCTGGCGGACGATCGCGTCGTAGCCGGCATGAACGTCAACGTGTGGGACGTCAGCGAGCACATCCAACGGCTGGTCGGCGATCGCCTGCCGGTCGACGACCGACGCCTCGCCGATCCCGACGTCCGGCTGGAGGACGTCGCCGGCGACCCGGAGGCGAGCACGCCGTGAACCGCCTCGATCAGCTTCATGACGCGGGCGTCTCGATCTGGCTGGACATGCTGTCGCGTGACCTGCTGGACAGCGGAGCCTTCGCCACCCTCGTCGCCGACTGCGCGGTGACGGGCGCGACGTCCAATCCCACCATCTTCGCCAAGGCCATGACCAACTCCGACGCCTACGACGACCAGCTGCGCGCCGTCGTCGCCTCCGGCGTCCGCACACCGAAGGAGCTGTTCTTCGCCATCGCCCTCGACGACGTACGCCGCGCAGCCGACCTGCTGCGCCCCGTCTACGAGGCCAGCGACGGCCGCGACGGCTTCGTCTCCTTCGAATGCACGCCCGACCTCGCCGACGACACCGACGCCACGATCGACCAGGGCCTCGAGCTCTGGCACCGGCTCGATCGCCCCAACGTGATGATCTAGGTCCCGGGGACCGACGCCGGCGTCGGTGCGATCGAGGAGCTCACCGCCCGGGGCGTCAACGTCAACGTCACGCTGCTCTTCTCCGTCGCGCGCTACGAGCAGGTCGTCGACGCCTACATCAACGGACTCGAGCGC
>JAOPZP010000345.1 GCA_025964055.1 Conexibacter sp. | reverse complement strand
GGCCGAACGGCAACGGCGGCTACGACGGGGGAGGCGGGCGAGGGTCGTCGCCGCGCCGCGACGAGCCGCTGCCCGTCTCATCGGATCCGGCGGTGGGCGCGGAGCGCGCGCTGCTGGCCTACTGCGTCGGGATGAAGGAGGACGGTCGGGAGACGCTGTCGCGGCTGCCCGACGAGGCCTTCACCGACGAGCTCAACCGCCGCGCGGCGGCGTACCTGCGCGACCACTGGGCGTCGCCCGTCCACGCCCTCGACGACGAGGACGACGAGCCGCTACGGCGCCTGGTCATCGGCCTGGTCGCCAAGGCCGACCAGAGCGAGCTGTCGCGCGCCGTCCTGCAGAGCCAGCTGGCCCGCGTCGAGCTCGCCCACCTCAACCGGCAGATCCACGCCGCGAAGGCGCGCCGCACCGGCGGCGTCACCGAGCTCGTCGCGCGCCGCGCCGCGATCGAGCAGCGCCTCGACCAGCACCTCGGCGAGCGCATGGAAGAGGGCCGGCCGGACTGAGAACGACGAAACCCGCCTGGTGGGCGGGTTTCTGGAGCTCCGGGGGAGGGATTCGAACCCTCAACCCTTCGATTAACAGTCGAATGCTCTGCCGTTGAGCTACCCCGGATCGGGCACTGCGCTACCCGGCACGGCCGGGCTCGTCTGATCTTAGGGGAACGTCGGCCAGACCGCTCTCGACTTCAGCGTGGCAGTTCGCGCAGAGCACGACGCACTTGCGCGCCTCTGCCCGGACCGTGGCGATCGCGCGGGTGTTGCCGCCGAGCGCGAGCGTGAAGCTCTTCTGGCTCGGATCCAAGTGATGGAAGTGCAACGCGGCGACACAGCGGTCATAGCCGTAGATGAGGCAGGCGCCTCCAGCTTCGTCCAACAGCAACTGCTTGATGGCGCGCCGCCGCTTGGTCACGTGGGTGCTTCGGCAGATCGCACATCGGTAGCCCGTGTCTCGGCGAACGTGGCGCGTGATCCCGTGAACCGAGCAGTAGAGCGTTGGCTCGGCTTCGCCGGCCGCCGCCGCGCGCATGGCCGCTGGGCTGTGCTGCACAGGGTTCGTCTCCAGCCCCAGCTTGGCCAGCCAGTGCCGGATGGTGGCGGCGCTGCGCTCCATCGTCTCGGCGATCTCGCGGATGGAGAAGTGCCCGGCCACCATCTGGCGCAGGAGCAACTCGTCGATCTCACCCCGCGCGGCATGCCGCGCCACATGCGCCGACGTCAGCCCATGCTTCCCTGCCCAGTACGACACCTTCGACGGCGAGCATCCCGCCTCCCGGGCGATCGCCTCGTACGACGTCCCCGCTTCGAGTCTCTCCGCCAGCCACGCCCGCTCCATCCATGCGAACACTAGTTCGCATCTCGGATGGAACGCTCGCGTTCATCCGGGCCGGGCGGCCAGCCCCTCCACGAGCTCCGCCGCCCGGTCGGCCGGGTCACGCATCGCCACCCACGCCGCCAGCTCGCGCGCCCGGACCCGCAGCAGATCGTCGGCCAGCGCACGCTGCACCGCCAGCCGCACGCCGCACGCGGAGATCAGTCGGCGCGGCAGCCGGACGCCCGCGCCCGCCCAGTCCACGCGCGCCGCGTTCTCGTTCATGTCGCCCGCCGCCGGGCAGGCGACGACCACGCAGCCGCTCGACAGCGCGCGCACCAGCGTGCCGTGACCTGCGTGGCAGACGACGACGTCGCAGCGCGGCATCGTCTGCGCGTAGGACACCCAGTCGACCAGTCGTGCGTTCGCCGGCACCACCAGCGGCACCTCGGGCGCGCGCCGGTTCGTCGTCGCCAGCACCCGGACCGGCAGCTCCGCCAGCCCCTCCAGGGCCGCGCGCAGCATCACGTGCTCGCGATCCTGGGCGGTCGACGGCGCGACGAGCACCACCGGCCACGACGGATCGCCGTCCGGCAGCTCGAGCGCGCCGAAGGGCGGCTCCCACTGCAGCGGGCCCACGACGTGCGTCCCCGGCTCGCCGCCCCCGGCCCGCGGGTACTCCAGCTGCGGGAACGTCCCGATCATCGCCAGCTGCCGGCTGATCCCGCCGTGCACGTGCTCCAGCAGTCCCAGCCCCAGGCGGCGGCGCGTCTCGTTCAGCTCGGTGCGCCCCAGCTCCAGGCCGCGGCCGATCAGCGGATCGAACAACCCCCACAACCCGCGCCCCACGGCCGTGCGCGGCAGCCGCGCGCCGACGGAGTACGGCGGGAACCCCGGCGCGCCGCGCGGATCGACGTGCGGCACGAGCGTCGCCCACGGCACGCCCTCCAGCTCGGCGGCCAGCGCCGGCGCCAGCGTCAGGATGTCGGCCACCACGACGTCCGGCCGCTCGGCCCGCACCAGCTCCCGCGTCGTCCCCGTCGCCCGCACCACCGCCTCGTAGGGCTTCAGCGGCCGCTCCTGCGTGGGGAACACGTGGTACTCGGGCGCCGGCGCGAACCGCATCCCCTCGCGCTCGACGTCCTCCTGCCAGCGCGTCCACGTCTCGACGACGACGTCGTGGCCGCGCGCCCGCAGCGCGCGACCCAGCGCGATGATCGGGAACGCGTGGCCCGCATCGCCGAACGCGCCCAGCAGCGCCCTCAGACCAGGTCCTCCGCCAGCTCGGCCACCAGGCGCAGTTGCCGGATGCGCTCCTCGCGCGTCCATGCCATGGGGGAGACGCCGAGCGTCCCGACGCCCGCGTCGGCGTAGGCGCGCAGGCGCTCGCGCACCCGGTCGGCCGGGCCGACCAAGGACACCAGGTCGATCAGCGCGTCGGGCAGCGCCGCCGCCGCCTCCTCCTTCTTGCCCTCGAGGTACAGGTCCTGGACCTCCTTGGCGGCGTCCTCGAACCCGTAGCGCTGCACGAGCGTGTTGTAGAAGTTCTTCTCGCGCGAGCCCATGCCGCCGACGTAGAGCGCCATGAAGGGCCGGACCGCGTCGCGCGCGCCCGCGACGTCGTCGGTGATGTTGACGTTGACCGTCGGCGCGATGTCGAAGCCGTCCAGCGTGCGACCCGCGCGCGCGGCGCCCTCGTCCAGCGACTCGCGCAGCAGCGGCAGGTGCTCGGGCGACAGCAGCGTCGGCATCCAGCCGTCGGCGATCTCGCCCGCCAGCGCCGTGTTCTTGGGCCCGATCGCCGCGAGGTAGATCGGCATGTCGTCCTGGACGGGAGCGATCGTCAGCTTCAGCGCCTTGCCGGGACCGTCGGGCAGCGGCAGGTCGATCGTCTGGCCGTGGTACTCGAGGCGCTCGCGCGCCAGCGCCTTGCGGACGACCTCGATGTACTCGCGCGTGCGCTGGAGCTGCTGGCCGAACCGGACGCCGTGCCAGCCCTCGGAGACCTGCGGGCCGGACGATCCGATCCCCAGGAGCATGCGACCGTCGGAGAGCTGGTCGATCGTCGCCGCGGTCATCGCCGTCATCGCGGCGCTGCGGCCGGGCATCTGGAAGATCCCGGAGCCGAGCTTGATCGTGGTGGTCTGGCCCGCGAGCCAGGCGAGGATCGTCGCCGCGTCGGAGCCGTAGGCCTCGGCGGTCCAGACGCTGTCGTAGCCCAGCCGCTCGGCCTCGCCGACGATCGCCAGCTGGTCCGCGCTGGACAGGCCGAGGCCCCAGTACCCGATGTGGACACCCAACTTCATGCAACGTTCCTTTCACCAGGAGGGGATCGCCTTGGCGCGACGAGCGGCGCGCCGTACGCTGCTGTCACCAGCGACCCCCGCGGAAGGTCCGCAACACTATGTCCTCACGCCATCACTCGCCGCGAGCCGCGAGGCGCGCGCTCACTCCCCGGGCCGGATGAACTGGATCTCGGGGATGATGCACGCGGGGGAGAGCCTGAGCAGCAGCCGCACGGCCTCGCCGATGTCGGCGGGCGTGATCATCTCCTCCGCCGGGACCTGACCCTTGACGAACGTGGTCATCGGCGTGTCGACGAAGCCGGGGCACAGCGCCGTCGACTTGATGCCCTCGCTCGACAGCTCCTTGTGCATGGCCTCGGTGAAGTTGATGACCGCACCCTTGGTCGCCGAGTAGACCGACAGCCACGGCTGGCCGCGCTTGCCGGCGATCGACGCGGTGTTGACCACCAGCGCCGTGCCGTCCTCCTTGGCCGCGGTGCGCAACAGGTCCACGGTCTCGCGGTAGAACAGGATGATCGACCGCAGGTTGAGGTCGAGCTGCATGTCGAGCTTCTTGGTGTCGATCTCGGCGACCGGGGCGCCGATGCCCACGCCGGCGTTGTTGACCAGGACGTCCAGGCGGCCGTAGCGCTCGCGGTGGGCGGCCACCACGGCCTTCACGCCCGCCTCGTCGCCGAGCGCTCCGGCGACGTGCTCGACGGCGAACCCCTTGTCCCTGAGGCCCTGGGCGGCCTCGTCGAGCTTCTCGGGGCGCCGTGCGGCGACCGTCAGCGCGTAGCCCTCCGCGCCGAGCACCTCCGCGATGGCCAGTCCGATGCCGCTGGAGGCTCCCGTCACGATCGCTGCACGCTGCGCCATCGGCCTGCTCCCTCATCTCCGCTTAACACGACACCGGCGCGCGGTATCCAATCACCCCACTAGCCTTCCCCGCGCCATGCCTCGCGTCGCTTCCTCGTCCCGGCTGCTCGCCGTCCTGCTCGCCCTCGTCGCCCCGGTCGCCCTCGCGGCGGGCTGCGGCTCGTCGTCGAACGGCCAGTCCAAGAGCGACGCCGCTCCGGCCGAGCCCCAACCGACCGCGTCGGCCGAGGACTTCGCGCCCGCCACGGGCAAGACGCTGCCGGACGTGATCGGCAGCCTCCCGAGCGGCCCGGCGCTCGTCCCGTCGGTGTCGCTGCTGGAGAAGGGCAAGAACCGCATCGGCTTCGCGCTGTTCGACAACGCCGGCAAGCAGCTGGCCGGCGCGGCCGTCGCGCTCTACGCCGGCAAGGTCGACGGCTCGGCCGCGCGCGGCCCGTTCCTCGCCCGCAGCGAGTCGCTGAAGGTCGCGCCGCAGTTCGAGAGCAAGCAGACCGCGACCGATCCGGACTCGGCCCGCGGCGTCTACGTCGCCGACGTGTCGTTCAAGCGTGACGGCCGCTACGCGATGATCGCGCTGGCCAAGCTCGACGGCCGCGTGGTCGCGACCAGCCCGATCGCGGTGAAGGTCGGCTCGCAGGGCAAGACGCCGCCCGGTCCAGGCCAGAAGGCGCCGGTCGTCCACACCGACACGCCAACCGACGTGGCCGGCGACGTCGCGAAGATCGACACGCGCATCCCGCCGGCGCCGTCGCTGCTGAAGGACGACTTCGCCGACGTGCTCGGCAAGAAGCCCATCGTGCTGACGTTCGCCACGCCGCAGCTGTGCCAGAGCCGCGTGTGCGGCCCGGTCGTCGACGTCGTCGCCGAGGTCCAGGCCAAGATGGGCGACAAGGTGTCGTTCATCCACAACGAGGTCTACGCCGACAACCAGGTCAACAAGGGCCTGCGCCCGCAGCTGGTCGCGTTCCACCTTCAGACCGAGCCGTGGACGTTCGTGATCGACCGCCACGGGGTCGTCTCGACGCGCTTCGAGGGCGCGTTCTCGCCCGGCGAGCTCGAGCGCGCCGTGGCGAAGGTCGAAGCCGGGACCTAGGCGCGCGCCAGCTCGATCGCGGGGCAGCGGTCCATGACCACCTTCAGCCCGGCGGCGCTCGCGCGCTCGGCGGCCGCCTCGTCGATGACGCCGAGCTGCAGCCAGACGCCGACCGCGCCGGAGCTGATCGCCTCGTCGACGTGCCGGCCCGCCGCGTCGCTGCGGCGGAACACGTCGACGACCTCGACGCCGACGTCGCGCGGGATCGCCGTCACGCTCGGGTAGCAGCGCTCGCCGAGGATCTCCTCCGCGGCCGGGTTGACCGGGACGATCCGGAACCCGCGCTCTTGCAGGAGCGCCGCGATCCGATGCGAGTCGCGTCCCGGATCGGGCGAGCACCCCACGACCGCCCACGTCCTGGTGGTCGTGAGCAGGTCGCGCACCGCCTCGTCCATGCCGGTGATCATCCCGCGTCCTGCAACCACGCCTCGACGCGCGGGGGCGGGTTGCCCTTGAACTCCGCCTCGGCGGCGAGGCGCAGCAGGCGCTCGGGCGGCGCGTCGGCCTCGTCACGGCGGTAGCGGAGGTACGTCACGACGGCGCCGGCGAGCGTCAGCGCCGGGTCGTCCTCCTCCACGTCGAGCGAGCGCGTCGCCTCCGCCATCAGCTCGTCGACGTCGACGAGCCCGCGGATCGGCTCGTCGCGATCCTCGAAGCGGTTGACGAGATCGGCGATCCGGTCGTCGGCGCCCGTCGGGTCGACGGCCTCGGCGGCACGGCGAACGGCTTCGGAGAGGGTGAGGTCATGCGGTTCGGTGGGCACGTGTGGTGCGTACCCGAGCGCCGTGGGGCGAACGCCTCAGACGTCACCGCCGGGTCCGAAGCGGCTCGCCACGTCCCCTAGGATCGCGAGCGGGCCGGTAGCTCAAACGGGAAGAGCAGTGGACTCATAATCCATCAGATCTCGGTTCGACTCCGAGCCGGCCCATGGGAAAGAGGCTGGAGACAGCGGACTTCTCGCTGCCGTCCCGACTGGCTTGAATCGTCCGGAAGGCCGAAGCTACGCTCCGCGCCGCAACCCACACACGGCCGTCCCTCCCCCGATCGAGCGATGGCCGCACCCCGACCCGGCCGCTAGCGTCTCGCCGGTTCATGAGCGGGGCTCAGCAACAGGCGGATGCGCAGCGGCCGAGCGGTCAAGGATCGGCAGGCAGCGGCCGATCACTCCTGGGGTGTCGATGTCCCGCATGAGCGCCCGTCCGGAGGCCGCGCAACTCCTGGCGCATTGGCGGCTGCGGGCGGTCGTCGTGCTC
>JAOPZP010000278.1 GCA_025964055.1 Conexibacter sp. | reverse complement strand
CCCCTCTTCTGCGCCGGCGCGCGGCTGGAGTCCATGTTCCCCGTGTCGGTCGTCGTCGACGGCGTGGGCCTCAACATGACCGTCATGAGCTACCGCGACCACCTCGACTTCGGGATCGTCACCGACGCCGGGCAGATCCCCGACGCGTGGCCGTTCATGGCCCACCTGCGCCAGGCGCTGGACGACATGGAGACCGCGCTGGACCGCAGCGGGCGGACGGTCAGGCGTCGCCCAGCGCCGCGAAGCGCTCGCGCAGCTCGCGCTTGAGGACCTTGCGGCTGGGCCCGAGCGGCAGCTCGTCGACGACCTCGACCAGCCGCGGGCGCTTGTGGCGCGCGACGCGCTCGCCGACCCAGCTCAGCAGCTCCTCGGGGTCGAGCGCGCCGGCGTGCTCGGGCGCGGGCACGACGACGGCCAGCACCTCCTCGCCGTGCGTGGCGTGCGGGATGCCGACGACGGCGACCTGGTCGACGCCCGGATGGCGGACCAGCACCTCCTCGACCTCGCGCGGGTAGACGTTGTAGCCGCCGCGCAGGATGAGGTCCTTCTTGCGGTCGACGATCGTGATGAAGCCCTCGGCGTCCTTGATCCCGAGGTCGCCGCTGCGGAACCAGCCGTCGATGATCGCGGCCTCGGTGGCGTCCGGCCGGCCGTGGTAGCCGGCGAAGACGTTGTGCCCGCGGATCACGATCTCGCCGACCTCGCCGGTCTGTCGCAGCACGATGACGCCCTCGACGTCGGGGTCGGCGATCTCGATCTCCACGCCCCAGATCGGATGGCCGATCGTGCCTGGGCGGATGCCGAACTCGAGCTGGTTGACCGAGGCCGTCGGCGACGTCTCCGACAGCCCGTAGCCCTCCTGCACGCGCGCGTCGAAGGTGTCGTCGAACTCCTCCAGCACCGAGACCGGCAGCGGCGCGCCGCCCGAGACGCACAGGCGCAGCCGCGGGACTGGGCCGCCGGCCTTGACGGCCGCGAGCAGGGCCATGTACATGGTCGGGACGCCGAGGAACGCGGTCACCTCGTGCTCGACCATGAGCTCGAGCGCCTGCGCGGGGTCGAAGCGCGCCTGCAGAATCAGCGTGCCGCCGACCAGGAAGGTGCCGTTGAGCGCGACGGTCTGCCCGAACGTGTGGAACAGCGGGAGGCAGCCGAACATGACGTCGTCGGGCACGATGTGGTTGGCGGTGTAGGCATTGGTGAACGCGTTCATCACCAGGTTGAGGTGCGTGAGCACCGCGCCCTTGGGCCGCCCGGTCGTGCCCGAGGTGTAGAAGAGCACCGCGGCGTCCAGCGGCTCGGTCGCCTGGCGGTGGGACTCGGGATGGGCCGCCAGCGCGGCGTCGGACCCGAGCAGCAGGACCGGGACGTCGGCCGCCTCGGCGCCGCCGGCGACGACCGTCTCCAGGTCGTCGGCCACGAGCGCCAGCCTGGCCCCCGAGTCCTGCAGCAGGAACGCGATCTCGTCGGCGACGAGCATCGGCGCGACCGGCACCACGACCGCCCCGCGCGCGAGGATGCCGTAATAGGCGGTGATGAAGTCGATGGTGTTGAGCGCCAGCAGCGCGACGCGGTCGCCGGGCTCCACCCCGGCGGCGCGCAGCGCGCCCGCACGGCGCAGCGAGGCGTCCCAGAGCTCGGCGTAGGTCATCCGGCGGCGGGCGGTCGGGCCTTCGATCACGGCGACCTTGTCGGGGCGCCGCAGCGCCGACTCCTGCAGGACGGAGGCGAGGGAGAGGTGCACGCCGTCCATCCTCCCACGCGTCCGCGGCGCTCAGTCGCGCCAGGGCGGCGTCCCGCCGCAGAGCGCCGCGGTCTCGGCGGGGCTCAGCAGGCCGGCGGGGGAGGGGTCGGCCGTCGCACGCACCCGCAGGCGCTCCAGCGGCAGCGGACCGTGCCCGGCGATCAGCACCACGTTGCCCGCCCGCCGCCCGCGCAGGACCGGCCCGCCGCCCACCGCGGCGACCGTCGCGAAGCTCTCGCGCAGGCCGGCGCCGATGGCGCGGACGTCGCCCATCGGCGGGGCGTCGACGACGTTGATGGCGATCGCGCCACCGGGGGCGACGACCCGCGCCGCGTCGGCCAGCGCCTCGGCGGTCGCCAGGTGGCGCGGGACGCGGGCGCCGACGAACGCGTCGATCAGCACCACGTCGGCCGAGTCGTCGGGCCTCGCGGCCAGGTGCGCCCGACCGTCGGCGCAGCGGACCTTCAGCCCCGGCTCCTTGCGCAGGCCGAGGTGCTCCCGGGCGAGCTCGAGCACCGCGGGGTCGACCTCGACGACCTCCTGGCGGCGCAGGCGATCCCGGTCGCCCGCCGCCAGCGCCCGCGCCAGCGCGCAGCCCGCGCCGCCGACGTGCACGATGCGCCGCGCGCGCAGCGCCTCGACGAGGTCGCGCATCCGTCGCAAGTAGTCGAACTCCAGGTGTCGCGGATCGGCGAGGTCGATGTAGGACGCGTCCATGTCGCCCTGGCGCAGCAGCCGGCCCGTGGCGCGGCCGGCGTCGCGCTGCACGACCAGGTCGCCGGCCGTGGCGACGATCTCGGGTCCGGAGCCGCGGCGCGCCATCGCCGGGGAACCTAGTGGGTCGGTACTGGAAACGGGCGCGACGGGGAACCCTCGCCGCGGCACCTCCCCGGCACCAAAGGACTCCCCATGGCCGCGACCGTCACCCCGTCCCCCGTCCCGCACGACGTCGACGTCGCCGCCCTGCGGCGGCTGCTCGACGGCGAGCACGCCGCGATCCGCGACGGCACGCGCGCGTGGCTGTCACGCCCCGGCAGCGCGCCGCGGCCGGACCTGCCGATGGAGGAGCACCGCGCGCAGGTGCTCGCCTGGGCGCGCGAGCTGGCCGAGGCGGGGGAGACCGCGATCGGCTTCCCGCAGGAGTTCGGCGGCCGCGGCCAGGTCGGCGGCTCGATCGCCGCGTTCGAGACGCTGGCCTTCGGCGACCTCTCGCTGCTGGTCAAGTGCGGCGTGCAGTTCGGGCTCTTCGGCGGGGCGGTCCTGCACCTCGGCACCCGCAAGCACCACGAGGCGCACCTGAGCGACATCACGTCGCTGCGCCTGCCGGGCTGCTTCGCGATGACCGAGACCGGCCACGGATCCAACGTCCAGCAGCTGG
>JAOPZP010000258.1 GCA_025964055.1 Conexibacter sp. | reverse complement strand
CGGCGCAGGCGCACGGTCGAGCCGTGCGGCGCGAGCTCCAGCGTCACCTCGTCGGCCAGGCCGCGCATGAGCTCGATGCCGCGGCCGCGGTCGGGATCCGACGGCGTGCGGTCGCGGCTCCCGGCGTCGCGCACGGTGATCGACACCTGGCCGCCGGCGTCGACGTCGAGGTCCACGCTGATCGTCGTGCGGGCGAAGCCGGTGCCGTGCTCCAGCGCGTTCTGCCACGCCTCGTTGCCGGCCATGACGAGGTCGTGGACCTCGTCGTCCTGCGCGCCCGCCTCGCGCAGCCAGCGCGTCAGCAGCCGGCGCAGCGACGTGAGCGCGTCGCGGTCGGGCGAGAGCTTGAGCCGCGCGGTCGGGCCGAGCAGCGCCTCGCTGCGCACGACCACGAGCGTGACGTCGTCGTCGGCCGCGCCGGCCTCGGTGGCCTCGAGCGCCTGGGCGACCAGCGCGTCTGGGAGGCCGCCGCCGGCGACGCCGCGGCGCAGGCGCTCCAGGCCGGCGTCCAGCCGCTCGCCACGGCGCTCGATCAGCCCGTCGGTGTAGAGCAGCGCGGTCATGCCCGGGGCCAGCCGTGCCTGGCGCTCCTCGTAGCGCCACGTGTCCATGACGCCCAGCGGCGGGCCGGCGCCCTCGAGGATCTCGGTGCTCCCGTCGCCGTCGCCGACGATCATCGGCGGCGGGTGCCCGGCGTTGACGAAGCGCATGGTGCCCGAGTCGACCTCGACGACCGCGAACAACATGGTGGTCATGAGGTCGGCGCCCAGCGCGGCGTGGTAGCCGTTCATCCGCTCGACCAGGGCGACGGGGCCGTGGCCCTCCAGCGCGTAGGCGCGCGCGACCGAGCGCAGCTCGCCCATGCGCGCGGCGGCGTCGATGCCGTGGCCGGCCACGTCGCCGACGACGATCCCCAGGCGCCCGCCGGGGAGCGCGATCGCGTCGTACCAGTCGCCGCCGACGCGGGTGCCGCCGGCGCCCGGCGCGATGTGCGCCGCCAGCGACACGCCCACGACCGACGGCAGCCGCTCGGGCATCAGCGCCCGCTGCAGGGTGGCGGCGATGCGGCGGTCGCGCTCGTCGGCGATCTGCACCAGCAGCTGCTGCGGCGAGCCGTGGACGTCCCGGACCGCCACGACGCTCACCGTCACGGGGATCGGCACGCCGTCGGTGCCGGCGAGGTGGGCGCCCCACGGCTCGCCGGCCAGGCCGTCGTCGGCGGCGATCTGGAGGCGCCGGTCGAAGTCGGCCTTGTCGCGGTGGTGGACGACCTCGTGGATCGGCGCGCGGGCGAGCACGGACGCGGGGCTCCCGGTCAGGCGCTCCAGCGCCGGGTTGACCTGCAACGCCAGGCCGTCGAGGTCGCACAGGGCCATGCCGGTCGGCGCCGCGGCAAACGCGTTGCGCACCAGCTCGTCGCTGCGGCGCAGCTGGCGCCGGTGGCGGTCGAGGTCGGAGAAGACCTTCACCTTGGACCGCAGCACGAGCGGGTCGAAGGGTTTGAGCAGGTAGTCGACGCCGCCCGCCTCGTAGCCGGCGAAGACCTGCGCGACGTCGGCCTCGGCCGCGGTCAGGAAGATGATCGGGACGTCGCGGCTGCGCTCGCGGCGCTTGATCAGCTCCGCGGTCTCCAGCCCGTCCATCCCGGGCATCTGGACGTCCAGCAGGATGACGGCGAAGTCCTGCGCCAACACCTCGCGCAGCGCCTGCTCGCCGGAGTCGGCCTCCACGACGTCCACCCGCAGCGGCTCGAGCACCGCCTGCAGCGCGATGCGGTTCTCGCGCCGGTCGTCGACGAGCAGGATGCGGGGCGGATCGACCTCGACCATCAGCGGTGCAGCCAGACGCGCATGAGGGACAGCAGCTGCTCGACGTCGACCGGCTTGGTGACGTAGTCGCTGGCGCCGGCGCTGATCGACTTGTCGCGGTCGCCCTTCATCGCCTTGGCGGTGAGCTGGATGATCGGCAGGGCCTCGAAGCGCGGCATCGCGCGGATCGCGCGCGCGGTCTCGTAGCCGTCCATCTCGGGCATCATCACGTCGAGGAGCACGAGGTCGGTGTCGGGCTGCTCGCGCAGGCGCTCGATCCCCTCGCGTCCGTTCTCGGCGAAGGCGACCTTCATCCCGCGCGTCTCCAGGGCGCTGGCGAGCGCGAAGACGTTGCGGATGTCGTCGTCGACGATCAGCACGCGCTTGCCGTGGAAGACCTGATCGGCGGTCCGCAGCCGCGCCAGCAGCTTGCGCGTGGGCTGCGGCAGCTGGGTCTCGAGGCGGTGCAGGAACAGCGCGGTCTCGTCGATCAGCCGGTCGGGCGAGGCGGCGACCGCGACGACCAGCCGCTCCGAGGCGGCCTCCATCGCCACCCGGTCCTCCGGCGCCAGCGGCTCGGGCACGTGCAGCACGACCGGCAGGTCGCGCAGCGCGGGGTCGGCCTCCAGGGCGAGCAGGACGTCCAGCGGCCATTTGTCGCCGGGGCGGACGACCAGGACCGCGCAGTCGGCGCCCTCGGCCCGCAGGCGGTCCAGGGCGGTGCCGGGGTCCAGCGTGACGACGTCGACGTCCTCGCCGGCGCTGAGCAGCTCGAACGTGTCCGGCTCGAGCCCGGCGCCGTCCTGGATCACGGCCAGCCGCTTGACGCTGCGCGCGCGGAGGCGCTCCACCGCGTTCAGCGCCGCCAGCGCGGCGGCGCCGCCGCCGGAGCCCTCGGCGACCGCCT
>JAOPZP010000235.1 GCA_025964055.1 Conexibacter sp. | reverse complement strand
GCCTCGTCGAGGCGCGGCCGGTCGGCGTCAGCGGCCGCGACCTCACGCTCGCGTTCACGCCCGAGTGCGCCTTCCAGAAGCGCAAGGCCGAGGACCCGGCGGCGCGCCAGCAGCTGACGACATCGTTCAAGGAGCTCACCGGCATCGCCCCGCGGTTGATCTTCGAGACGCGCGACGCCGAGGAGCTCGGCGCGGAGCCCGAGGCCATCAGCGAGGATGACTTCATCGCCCGTTTGCGGGCAGAATTCGACGCCGTCGATCACGAGCCCGACCACGAAGAGCAGGAGCAGGCCTGATGCCGCAGCCCAACATCCAGAACATGCTCAAGCAGGCCCAGGAGGTCATGGCCGCCCAGCAGGAGGCGCAGGATGCGCTCAAGGAGCAGCGTGTCGAGGCGTCGGCCGGCGGCGGCATGGTCAAGGTCGTCGTGACCGGCGACCTCAAGCTCGAGTCGCTGGCGATCGACCCCGACGCGGTCGACCCCGAGGACGTCGAGATGCTGCAGGACCTCGTCCTGGCGGCGACCAACGAGGCGCTGCGCCAGGCGGTCGACCTGCAGGAGAAGGCCATGCAGGGCGCGTCGGGCGCCGGTGGCTTCGATCCGATGCAGGCGCTCGAGGGCCTCGGCCTGGGCGACGCGCTCGGCGGCCTCGGCGGCGGCGGCGCTCCCGGCGGCGCCCCGCAGCTGAACCGGGCCGCGCGCCGCGCGCAGCAGAAGAAGAAGAGCTAGCGCTTGTTCGCACCGCCCGTCCAGCGCCTGGTCACCGAGCTGGGCAAGCTGCCCGGCATCGGCCAGCGCACGGCGCAGCGGCTCGCGTTCCACATCCTGCGCGTCGACCCGGAGGACGCCGGCGCGCTGGCCGACGCGATCCGCGAGGTCAAGGAGAAGATCCGCCCCTGCGAGGTCTGCTTCAACCTCGCCGACGAGCCGCTGTGCCGGATCTGCCAGGACGAGCGGCGCGACCCGTCGGTCATCTGCGTCGTCGAGGAGCCGGGCGACGTCATCCCGCTGGAGCGCACCCACGAGTTCCGCGGGCGCTATCACGTGCTCGGCGGGGCGCTGTCGCCGATCGACGGCGTCGATCCCGAGGACATCAAGATCGCCGAGCTGTACCGGCGCGTCGAGAGCGGCGAGATCCGCGAGGTCGTCCTGGCGACCAACCCGACGACGACCGGCGAGGCGACCGCGCACCACATCGCCGCGGCGCTGCGCGAGCGCACGCCCGACGTCGCGGTGACCCGCCTGGCCTCCGGCCTGCCGGTCGGCGGCGACCTCGAGTACGCCGACGAGGTCACGCTCGGCCGCGCGTTCGCGGGGCGCCGCGAGATCTCCTGATCTGACCGCGCCGTTCAACCGGAGGCCCCTTCCGGCCGATGGCACGGGGTGAGACCCCAATGCCGTCACGTCCCCTCCCTGCCCGTGTCCTGCTCGGCGCACTCTCCGTGGGCCTGCTGGCCTACGCCGTGCGGCTGCTGCTCGGCGTGGACTACGGGCCACTGAACGGGTTCACCGACCAGGGCCTGTACACGGCACTGGAGCTCGGGGCGATCCTGCTCGTCGGCGCTCGGGCGGCCACGGTGGTGCGCGACCGTGCCGCCTGGTCGCTGCTGACGGCCTACCTCCTGACATGGACGATCGGCGATCTCGGCTGGACCCTGCAGTTCGACAGCGTCGCCGAGCCGCCGTTCCCGAACTGGACCGACGCCTTCTACGTCGTCTCCTACGGCTTCGCCTACGCGGGGCTGATCCTGCTGCTGCGCGGGCGCGTCCGGCTGTTTCGCGCCTCGCTCTGGCTCGACGGCCTGGTCGGCGGCCTGGCCCTCGGCGCGCTCTGCAGCGGCCTGTTCTTCGGCCCGATCGCCGCCACCAGCGGTCACGGCATCGAGGCCGCCACGACACTCGCCTACCCGGTCCTGGACGTGGTGCTGCTCTGCCTGGTCATGGTCGGCTTCGGGCTCGGCGGCTGGCGCGTGGACCGGGTCTGGGCTGTGCTCGGGCTGTCGCTCATCGTGGTCGCCGTGGGCGACGCGGCCTACAGCTACCAGCAGTCGGTCGGCAGCTACTCCGCGAGCAGCTGGACGAACGTGACGTGGCCGGCGGCGATGCTCGGGCTGGCCGCTGCCGCCGTCCAGCACGTCGGGCGCCGCGCGCCGCTCGGCGACGGCGACGGCGTGTTCCTCGTGCCGGCCCTGTTCGCGATCCTGGCGCTCGGGCTGCTGCTGTGGTCCCAGACGCATGAGCTGCCGGTGCTCGCCGCCGGGCTCGCGGGCGGCGCGCTCGTCGCCGCGGGAGCGCGCGCGTGGCTGACGCACCGTGAGAACGTCAGCCTCCTGCGCCACAGCCGCCGGGAGGCGCTGACCGACAACCTGACCCTGCTCGGCAACCGCCGGCGGCTCGTGGCCGACCTCGAGGATGCCGTGCAGCGCGCCGTCGAAGGCGAGCCTGCGACGCTCGTCTTCTTCGACCTCGACGGCTTCAAGGCCTACAACGACGCCTTCGGCCACGGGGCGGGCGACGCGCTGCTCGCGCGGCTGGCGCGCGGGCTGACCGCCGCCGTCGCGTCCGCGGGCTCCGCCTACCGCCTGGGCGGCGACGAGTTCTGCGTGCTCCTGGACCGTGGAGCGGGTCACGCGCACGACTTCGTCGCTCAAGCGGCCGCGGCGCTGAGCGACCAGGGGGAGGGGTTCAGCATCGACGCGTCCTACGGCGTCGTGGGGCTCCCCGAGGATGCGACGACCGCGACGCTGGCGCTGCAGCTGGCCGACGAGCGGATGTACGAGGACAAGGGCAGCCGGCGCACCTCCCCGCGCGTCCAGGCGCGCGACCTGCTGCTGCAGATCATCAAGGAGCGCGAGCCGGCGCTCGAGCAGCACGTCGGCGACGTCGGCATGCTGGCGGCAGCCACCGCCCGGCAGCTCGGGCAATCGGGGGAGGCGCTCGACGAGATCGTCCGCGCGGCCGAGCTGCACGACATCGGCAAGATCGCCGTCCCGGAGGCGATCCTGCACAAGCCCGGCCGCCTCGATGCCGGCGAATGGCAGATCATGCGCCAGCACACGGTCGTCGGCGAGAGGATCCTCGCGGCCGCTCCGGCGCTGCGCGCGGTGGGCGCCCTCGTGCGCTCCAGCCACGAGCGCTTCGACGGCGGCGGCTATCCCGACGGCCTCGCCGGCGAGGCCATCGCGCTGGGCGCCCGCATCATCGCCGTCTGCGACGCGTTCGACGCGATGCTCCAGGAGCGTCCGTACGCGCCGGCGATGGGCGAGGACGAGGCGCTGGCGGAGTTGCGCCGCTGCGCCGGAACGCAGTTCGACCCCATGGTGGTCGCCGCGTTCGCGACGGCGATGGCCAACGGCGCGGGCGCCGCTCTGCGGGTCGTCTAGCCCACCGTGTCGCCCGCGCCGAGCCGCACGGGTGCGGCCTCCGGCGGCAGCGCCCGTGGCACGCGCGGGCGCCGTGGCGGGCGGGGCGGGCGGGCGGGCAGGTGCAGGCGGACGTTGCGCGCCGACCGTGGGCCCGCGGCGTGGGTCGGGCGGCCGCCCTGGGGGTCGAGGAAGGCGAGGTCGCGGGCGATGCCGGCCAGCGAGGCCTCGTCGCCGGGCCGGCCGGTGTGGTCGACCATCCAGGTCTCGAGCGCGGTCGCGCCGCCGGCGGTCTGCACGAGGCGCAGCGAGCGCCACTGCTGGGGCCAGTCGACGATCGACGCGGTGGTGATCAGCCAGTAGCCGCCGGCGGCCGAGCGGCGCGGGACGATCGCGTTGCGGTGGGTGTGGCCGGCGAGCACGCCGACGACGCGCGGGTCGGCGTCGAGGACGTCGAAGACGGCGGCTCCGCCCGCCGTGCGGTCGAGCGGCTGGTGGGCCGCGATCAAGATGTAGCGGTTGCCCGCGCGGGCGAGCTCGTGCTGGAGGTGTGCGAGCGTCGTGGCGGTCACGAGGCCGCCGGAACCGGCGTCGCGGTGCACGAGGTCGAGCACGATCACCCGCAGGGCGTCGCCGACGTCGACCGCGAAGTCCAGGCGTCCGGCGGCCCCGCCGCCGCGGCGCAGGTGGCCGATGACGTCGGCGGCGTCGAGCTGCGTGCGCGCCGGGTCGGGCGCG
>JAOPZP010000145.1 GCA_025964055.1 Conexibacter sp. | reverse complement strand
ACCGCCGCGCAGGTGCGGCCACGAGACCAGCAACGCCACGGTGGCCAGCACCGCCGCCGCGCGGGCGACGTTGGGCCAGCGGATCCGGTGCAAGAAGTCGTTCATCGCACCCCTACTAGGCCCGCCGGACGCCAGACTCGCCCCCCGCAGGTCCCCGTGGGCACCCCGGCGCTATAGTCCCTCGTCGCCCTCGGGGCCCTTTCTCTATGCCTGCACAGAAGAACCACCTCTACGACCTGATGCTCCTCCTCGACACGGCCGCGCCGGAGGAACAGCGCGCCAAGGTCCTCGCCGAGGCCCAGCGCCTCCTGGAGAGCAACGGCGCCACCATCGTCAGCACGCACGACTGGGGCGTCCGCCGCACCGCCTTCGAGATCCGCCACAAGAACGACGCGGAGTACCACCTCCTGCAGTTCGAGGGTGGCCCCGAGGTCCCGTCCGCGGTCTCGCGCTACCTGCGCATCACCGACGGCGTCGTGCGCTTCCGCGTCATCAAGCTCCGCGCCGGCCTGCCGCCCGTGCCGGACCTGCGCGCCTCCAGCGAGCCCGCCCCGGAGGTCTCCGCCGAGGCCGCTCCGGTCGAGCGCCTCTAAGCGCCCGGTCTTCCAAGACCTTCTCCGCAGCACCCGCAGCGCCGCCTCCGGTGGCGCTGCCGTCGTTCCGGGACACGCCAGGCGTGTCCGATCGGCGCGGTTTGCGCCGGACCTGCGACGAAACAGCCGCAGGGTGCAGGGTTTCGGCCCGTGACCTCCGGGCCGGCCCCTAGACTCGCCGCAGACTTCAAGTTCGCCCCCGAAAGGAGCCCTTCGTGGCCGCTTCGAACATCAACCGGGTCATCCTCACCGGCAACCTCACCTTCGACCCCGAGCTGCGCTCGCTGCCGAGCGGCACGTCGGTCTGCAAGCTGCGCGTCGCGGTCAACACCCGTCGCAAGAACAACGCGACCGGCGACTGGGACGACAAGGCCAACTACTTCGACGTCACCGTCTGGGGCGCGCAGGGCGAGAACTGCGCGCGCTACCTCGCCAAGGGCCGGCCCGTCGCCATCGACGGCCGCCTGGAGTGGAGCGAGTGGGCCGACAAGGAGACCGGCAAGAACCGCTCGAAGGTCGAGATCGTCGCCGACACCGTGCAGTTCCTCGGCGGCCGTGACGACCAGGGTGGCGGCGGCGGCGGCCAGGGCGGCGGGTTCACCCCGCGCTCCGACGTCCCCGTCGACACCGGCGACTTCGCGCCGACGCCCGCGGCCGCGCCCGCCAGCGCGCCGGCCGACGACGACATCCCGTTCTAGGCCCGCGCGGGGCAACGCCCGCGCACTGGCAGCACCGCCTTCGAGCCCCCGGCCGCCCAGTGCGACCGGGGGCTCGCGTCGTCAGGATGGATGGGTGCCCGCCCGCCCCGCCGCCTTCCGCACGCCAGCGGTGCCCACGCTCCCGCCCGACCTCGTCGCGACCGACCTCGCGACGCTCGCGCTGACCGACGAGGCGCGCCTGGAGGCGCTGGACCTCAGCGGGCAGCTGCCCGCCGACACCGTCGCGCGGTCGGCCACCATCGAGGACTGCCGCGTGCGCGGCTCGCTGGCCGGTGCCCATCTGCACGACGTGCACCTGCACGACTGCGAGCTCGACGGCGCCGACCTGGCGAACCTCGACCTGCGCGGCGGCGCGCTGGGCCGCCTCACCCTGCGCAACTGCCGCCTCACCGGCGCTCAGCTCATCGAGAGCTCGATCCGCGACGTCACGTTCGTCGACTGCCGGCTGGACTTCGCGGTCCTGGCGCTCTCGCGGCTGGACCGCGTCACCCTGCGCGGCTGTGAGCTGCGCGAGGCCTCGCTCGAGCAGACCCAGATGCGCGACGTGCGCTTCGAGCGCTGCGACCTCTCCCGCGCCATGTTCGGGCAGGCCCAGCTGCTGCGCGTCGAGCTCGACGGCTGCCGCCTCGACGGCCTGCGCTCGATCGCCGACCTGCGGGGCGCCGCGATGCCGTGGCCCGACGTCGTCGCGGGCGCCGGCGCCTTCGCCGCAGCGCTCGGGATCACGGTCCTGGAGGACGACGAGCCCGCCTAGATGGCGGCGGATCCGGTCCATCCGAGCCGTTCGCTACCGAGCGGAAGGCCGGTACCGCCGCGCACGTGTCACACTGTGGCTTCGCGCGCCCTCGTCGGCGCGCGTCCGCACGTCCAGACTTCATCGCACCAAAGAGGACTCACACACGTGGCCAAGCAGCGGAAGAGCCCGGCCAAGCCGGCTCGTCGCAGGGACAAGAAGGGCGGGCCCGGTTCCGGGCGCCGCAAGCCTTGTCCGTTCTGCAAGGACAAGATCGAGCACGTCGACTACAAGGACGTGACCAGCCTGCGCCGGTTCGTCTCCGAGCGCGGCAAGATTCGCTCGCGTCGCATCACCGGCGCCTGCCGCCGGCACCAGAGCGCGATCGCGCGCGCCGTCAAGCGCGCCCGTGAGCTCGCCCTGCTGCCGTACGCGGCCGAGCCGGCGTCCGAGAGCGTCGGCGGCCGTCGCGGCCGTGACCGCGATCGGGAGCGGGACTAGTCGCGATGCCTGAGGCCATCCTCCTCAAGGACGTCGACGGGATCGGCTCCCGTGGCGCCGTCGTCGACGTCTCCAAGGGCTACCTGCGCAACTTCCTGATCCCGCGCAAGCTCGCGGCGCCCGCCACCAAGGGCGCGCTGCGGGACGCCGAGCGCACGCAGGAGGCCTACACCAAGGCCACCGCCGGTCGCATCGCGCAGGCGCACGAGTACGCCGAGCAGCTCAACAAGACGGTGCTGACGATCTCGCAGCAGGCCGGCGAGGACGGCCGCCTGTTCGGGTCGGTCACCACGCAGGACATCGCCGACGCGATCAAGGAGGCCCGCGGCATCGACGTGGACCGCCGCAAGATCCACCTCGACGAGGCCATCAAGAACGTGGGCACCTACCAGGTGGTCCTCGAGGTCAACGACGGCGTCACCGCCACCGTCAAGGTCATGGTCTCCGAGGCCTAGGCCTCGACCACACCGCAGCGCTTGGACCGAGCGGCGCCCCACGGGGCGCCGTTCGTCGTTCCGGGCCCCACCCGCCCGCCGCGTTTCTTCCTCTGTTTGCGGCAAGCCCGCGTTCTTAACGCCTCGGCGCGCGCTACGTTCGTCTGCTCTCGTGGCCGCCTATCCCGACGCACCTCCGCAGACCTCCGGCCAGGCCCTGGCGCCGCCGCACTCGCTCGAGGCCGAGCAGTCCGTGCTGGGCGCCGTCCTGCTCTCCGACAAGGTCCACTACGCCTACGTCATCGAGGAGGGGCTGCGGCCGGAGGACTTCTACCGGCAGCGCCACCAGCTGATCTACGAGTCGATGCTGACGCTCTACAACGAGAGCGAGCCCATCGACGTCGTCACGGTCACCGAGCACCTCCGCGCCCGCGGCGCGCTCGACGAGGCCGGCGGCCCGGCCGAGATCGACGCGCTGACCGCCGCCGTGCCCGCGGTCGGCAACCTGCGCCGCTACGGCTCGATCGTCCGCGAGATGTCGCTGCTGCGCAAGCTGCTGACGGCGACCTACGAGATCCAGTCCTCGGTCCACAACCACGAGGCGCTGCCCCGCGACATCGTCGAGCAGGCCGAGAAGGCCATGCTCGAGGTCGGCCGCGACGACCGCCAGAAGGACTTCCGCAAGGTCGGCGAGGTCCTCCACGAGGAGCTCGACCGCTGGCACGAGCTCTCCACCGAGGGCCGCTCGCTGACCGGCACCGCCTCGGGCTTCCACGACCTCGACGAGCTGACCGGCGGCTTCCAGCCCGGCAACATGATCATCCTGGCGGCCCGGCCGTCCATGGGGAAATCCGCATTGGTGACCAACTTCGCGGAAAACGTCGCCCTCAGCGTCGACCGCCCCCGGCCCGTGGCCCTGTTCAGCCTGGAGATGTCGGAGCCCGAGCTGGCGCAGCGCTTCATCGCGTCGCAGGCCTCGATCAAGGGCGACGACCTGCGCAAGGGGCGGCTCAAGGACGAGCGCAAGTGGAAGCGGGTCCTGGAGACCGCCTCGCGCTATGACCGCGCGCCGCTCTACGTCGACGACTCGTCCGACATCGGGATCCTCGAGATGCGCGCCAAGGCGCGCCGGCTGCACCAGCAGACGATGGCCGAGTACGGCGGCCTGGGCCTGGTCATCGTCGACTACCTGCAGCTGCTGCGGACCGACGCGCGCACCGACAACCGCGTCCAGGCGATCGGCGAGATCTCGCGTGGCCTGAAGATCCTGGCGCGCGAGCTCGAGGTGCCGGTCATCGCGCTCTCGCAGCTGTCGCGCGGCGTCGAGTCGCGCACCGACAAGAAGCCGATGCTCTCGGACCTGCGCGAGTCCGGTCAGATCGAGCAGGACGCCGACCTCGTCATGTTCATCTACCGCGACGAGTACTACAACGAGAACACCGACCGGCCGGGCGAGGCGGACCTCATCATCGCCAAGCACCGCAACGGCGGCCTGGCGGAGATCCCGCTCACCTTCCAGGGCGAGTACCCGCGGTTCCTCGGCCTCCAGCGGGCCGCCTAGCATGGCCCGCACCTGCCCCTTCTCGCTCTGCGACGGCAGCGGCATCCTCGTCGACGAGGACACCCGCACGTCGTCGTACTGCCGCTGCCGCTCCCAGGTCGTCGCGACCGCCCGCGCGCGCGGGCTCAGCGCCGTCATCCCCAAGAAGTACGCCAACCTGAGCTTCGACCGCGCGCCCGTCACGACGATCCGCGACAGCATCGTCTCCTACGTGCGCCGCTACGTCCGCGACGTCGACGCCAAGATCGACGCCGGCGAGGGCCTCTGGCTCTACGGCCCGGTCGGGACCGGCAAGACGTCGTTGGCGATGCTCGTCTCCAAGGCGGCGCTCGACGCCGGGCGCACCGTGGCGATCTACTCGCTGCCGCGGCTGCTGGCCGAGATCCGCACCACGTTCGACGACGGCAGCGAGCACTCCTACACCGAGCTGCTGGACCGGCTCACCGGCGTCGACCTGCTGCACATCGACGACGTCGGCGCCGAGAAGACCAGCCCGTGGGTGCTCGAGCAGCTCTACGCGATGATCAACGCCCGCTACGAGCAGGAGCGCGCGGTGATCATCACCACCAACCTGGAGCGCGACCAGCTCGCCGAGCAGATCAACGAGCGCACGGTCTCGCGCCTGGAGGAGATGTGCGAGGTGCTGCCCGTCACGGGCGCCGACCTCCGCCGCCAGACCTTCGGGCTCGTCGAGGAGCCCGATCCGGTGGCCTCGCCGGTCACGTGGGACCGGGCGTAGCGCCCAGCCGCCTACACTTCCGCAAGAAATGCCAGGCACAGTGATCGTTGGCGCCCAGTGGGGCGACGAAGGCAAGGGCAAGGTCATCGACCTCCTCGCCGAGCGAGCGGACGTGGTCGTCCGCTTCCAGGGCGGCAACAACGCCGGGCACACGATCATCCACGCGGGTGAGACGTGGAAGTTCCACCTGATCCCCTCGGGGATCCTCTACCCGGGCCGCACCTGCGTCATCGGCAACGGCGTCGTCGTGGACCCCGCGGTCCTGACCGCCGAGATCGACGACCTGCGCGCCCGCGGCGTCGACGTCAGCGGCCTGAAGCTCAGCGCCAACGCGCACCTGATCATGCCCTACCACCTGCTCCTCGACATGGAGGGCGAGCAGAAGCTGGGCAAGAACCTCATCGGCACGACCAAGCGCGGCATCGGCCCGGCCTACGCCGACAAGGCCGCCCGCCTCGGCATCCGCGTGCAGGACATGCTCGACGAGCGGATCCTCAAGAAGAAGATCGCCGCCGCGCTGGAGCCCAAGCGCCAGCAGCTGCGCCCCTTCGCGCGCGAGATCGACCTGCAGACGATGACCGAGCAGTACCTCACCTACGGCCACCGCCTCGAGCAGCACATCGCCGACACGTCGGCGCTGGCGTGGCGCGCGCTGGACGAGGACAAGCACATCCTCTTCGAGGGCGCCCAGGGCGCGCTGCTGGACATCGACCACGGCACGTATCCGTTCGTCACCTCCAGCAACCCGGTCGCGGGCGCCGCGGCCGTCGGCGCCGGCGTGGGCCCGCGCGACATCGCCGAGGTCTGGGGGGTGACCAAGGCCTACGCCACGCGCGTCGGCGCCGGTCCGTTCCCCTCCGAGCTGCACGACGACACCGGCGAGGAGATCCGCCAGAAGGGCGGCGAGTTCGGCACGACCACCGGCCGCGCGCGCCGCACCGGCTGGCTCGACGTCGTCGCGCTGCGCTACGCCGCGCGGCTGAACTCGCTGTCGGCGCTGGCCGTCACCAAGCTCGACGTCCTCAGCGGCTTCGACACCGTCAAGGTCTGCACGCAGTACCGCGGGACGCGCGACGAGGACTTCATCACCGACACGTTCCCCTACCACCAGTCGGTGCTCCACCACGCCACGGGCGTCTACACCGAGCTCCCCGGCTGGACCGAGGACCTCACCGACATCCGCAGCTACGGCGACCTGCCCGAGAACGCGCGCAAGTACCTCGCCTTCGTCGAGGAGGCCGTCGGCGTGCCGATCGTGCTGATCGGCGTCGGCCCGGGGCGCGAGCAGATCATCTGGACCGACGCCGCCAAGGGGTCCGCGCTGGCCGCCGACGCCATGGCCGCCGCGTCGGCCTAGGGGCACCGGCCGGATAGGCTGGTCGGGCCGTGGGCAGCCAAGAACCCCTGCGCGGCGCGGTGCTCGGCCTGGGCATGATCGGCCGCCATCACGCCCGCATCCTGCAGTCCGATCCGTCGATGCGGTTCGCGGGCGCCGTCGATCCGGGCGGCGATCGCTTCGCCGCCGTCGCCGATCCGGCGCTCGTCTTCGCGACCGTCGACGAGCTGCTGACCGCGGCGGGCGGCGCGCCGGACTTCGCCGTGGTCGCGGTCCCGACCGAGGAGCACCTGCCCGCCGTGCGGGAGCTGGCCGCCGCGGGCGTGCACGTGCTGGTCGAGAAGCCGCTGGCCGCGACCGTCGAGGAGGCGCGCGAGATCATCGCGATCGTCGCCGACGCCGGGCTGCTGGGCGCCGTCGGCCACGTCGAGCGCTGCAACCCCGCGCTGCTGGAGCTGCGCCGGCGCGTCGGCGAGGGCCAGCTGGGCGAGGTGTTCCTCGTCGCGACCGAGCGGGTCGGACCGTTCCCCGACCGCGTGCGCGACGTCGGGGTCGTCAAGGACCTCGCCACGCACGACCTGGATCTCGTTCGCTGGCTGGGCGGCGGGCGCGTGGAGCGCGTCGCCGCGCAGACCCAGCACCGCATGGGCCGCCAGCACGAGGA
>JAOPZP010000137.1 GCA_025964055.1 Conexibacter sp. | reverse complement strand
TCGTCGACCGGCTGAAGTCCCGCTTCGGCGCGGAGGTCGCGCTCAAGCCGCCGCGGGTGCCCTACCAGGAGTCGATCCGCAAGCCGGCCAAGGCGCACGGGCGCCACAAGAAGCAGACCGGCGGCCGTGGGCAGTTCGGCGACTGCCACATCACGATCGAGCCGACCGAGGACGGCGACGGCTTCGAGTTCGTCGACGCGATCAAGGGCGGCGTGATCCCGCAGGGGTTCATCCCGGCGGTGCAGAAGGGCGTGGTGGAGGCGATGGCCCACGGCCCGGTGGCCGGCTTCCCGCTCAAGGGCGTGCGCGTGACGGTGTTCGACGGCTCCTACCACTCCGTCGACTCGTCGGAGCACGCGTTCAAGACGGCGGGGTCGATCGCGATGCGCCAGGCGATGGAGAACGCCGGCGCGGTGCTGCTGGAGCCGATCATGCTCATCACGCTCTCGGTGCCCGAGGACGCGGTCGGCGACGTGATCGGCGATCTGAACTCGCGGCGCGGCCGGCCGCAGGGAATGGAGCCCGGGGCCGCCGGCACGACCGAGGTCAAGGCCGAGGTCCCGATGGCCGAGATGCTCACGTACGCGCCCGACCTGCGGTCGCTGACCGGCGGTCAGGGCGACTACACCATGGAGTTCGTCCGCTACGAGGAGGTGCCCGCGCACCTGGCGCAGAAGGTCGTCGCGGCCGTGGCGAGCACCGAGGAGACGGTGGGCGCCTGAGCGCCGCCGCGCCAGGAACGGGTCCGTTGCTACCCTCGGCAGCGCCCTTGACTCGCAAGTCGATCACGACCAACCCCGCCGTCGTCACCTGTGACGTGTGTGGCCGGACGCTGTTGCGCGGTGAGAACTCGGACGTCTTCCTGTCCGGCGGCTCGCGGCGCAACGTGTGCGAGCTCTGCACGGGCCGCGCGGTGCACGAGGGCTGGATCCGCGAGGGCCTCGACGACGTCGTGGCCCGCAACCGCGACGGCCGGTCGCGCCGCCGCGGCTCGCTGCTCTCGCGGCTGCGCGCCCGCCGTCCCGATTCGGACTCGGTGCCGCGCGAGGCGGCGCCGCCGCACGCCCCCGAGCCGCGCTACGACGACGACGCCTACTACGAGCCCGAGCCCGTCGACGCCCCGGCCGATCCGGGCCGCGCCCCGGCGCCCGTCGAGCCGCGCCCGGACCGCTACGAGCGCGAGCCGGAGCCGGTCGCCGTCGCCGCGGAGGTGCCCGACCACACGCTGTACGAGTCGCGCTCGGTCCGAGGCGTGCCGACCAACGCCGAGCTGAAGGTCGCTCGCGCGATGGAGCTGTTCAACCAGTCCCAGCAGGTGCGGACCGTGGCCGGCGTCGCCCGGTCGCTCGGCGCCCCGATCGTCAGCGCGCGCCCGTCGCGCACCGAGGGCAGCGTCGTGACGATCGTCGTCGCGTGGGAGCTGTCGTGGTACCGCTTCGAGGTCGACCTCGGCAACGAGGCCGCCGGCGTGAGGGTCGCGGCGCAGGGCTCGGAGCTCTCCGAGCTGGAGACCATCGACCAGACCGCCAACGCGGCCGCCGACGACCACGGTCGTCTGCACCCCGCCGCGTCGCTGGCCTAGGGTCGGCGGGCGACCGCATGATCTACTGCGTCGTCCCCGAGGAGCTCGCCCCCGAGCTCTATGACCGCATGGCGTCCTACTACGCCGACGACCCCAACGTCGAGGTCATCATCGACCGGCGCAAGTCCGAGCGGCGCGAGGCCGGGACCCACGACGAGCACCGGCGCGAGATCCGCGACCGCCGGCGCGCCCGCGTGCCCGGCGAGTTCCCGCAGCTCGACCCGGACTGAGCCGGCGTGAAGGTCACCGTCCACGTCGACGGTGGGGCGCGGGGGAACCCGGGCCCGGCGGCCGCCGCCGCGGTGGTCCGCGACGCCGTCGCCGGCGCGCTGCTCGACGAGGCGACCGAGGTGCTGGGCGAGACCACCAACAACGTCGCGGAGTACCGCGCGCTGCTGCTGGGACTGGCGCGGGCCCGCGCGCTGGGAGCCACCGAGGTCGAGGTCGTCAACGACTCCGAGCTGATCGCCAAGCAGGTCAACGGCGAGTACAAGGTCAAGCACGAGGCGATGAAGGCGCTGCACGCCCAGGCACTGAAGGCGCTGAGCGCCTTCGAGCGCTGGTCGGTGCGGACCGTGCCGCGGGCGCAGAACGCCGACGCCGACGCGCTGGTCAACCAGGCGCTGGACGCGACGGCGCTGTAGGGCTCCGGCCGGGTGCGCGTAAGCGCGGGGTCGCGGCCGCGTTGGAGGTTCCGTGTTCAAGAACCGTCGCACCCGCAAGCACGGTCTGCCCGCCGAGGCGACCGTCCTGTCGATCGAGGACAAGACGGGGATGACGTCCGACACGTCGCGGACGTTCCTGCACGTGCTCGAGGTCCGGCCCGAGGGCCGCGAGCCGTTCCGGGCCGAGGTCCGCGAGGTGTTCGGCATCGTCTCGCTGCGCCCAGCCGAGTACGACGTGCTCCGCGTCAAGTACGACCCCGGCTCGCTCAACGTCGTGTTCGACTTCGAGGGGGACCCGCGCTACGACCTGGAGGCCAGCCGGGCACGGACGCTGGAGATGCGGCGCCAGACGGCCGAGCTGCTCAAGGCGCGCAAGGAGGCCGAGGCCGGCGGGATCGCGCCGCTCATGGCCGTCGCGCTCGGCGGGCCCGGCGGCCAGCCCGTGATGTTCGCCGGCGCCATCGATCCGGTCGCCCGCGTCGAGGCGCTCGCGAAGCTGAAGACCGCGGGCATGATCACCGACGCGCAGTTCGAGGCGCTCAAGGCGGAGCTGCTGGCCGGGGGCTGAGGCGACCGATCGCCGGGGCGGTAGCGTCTGGATCGATGGCTGTCGAGCCCGACCCTCCGGCGCGGCGCAGCGACCAGGTCGTGCTGCGCCCGGCAGCCGCCGAGGACGTGCCGTGGCTGCTGGAGCTGGCGGGCGGCTAC
>JAOPZP010000119.1 GCA_025964055.1 Conexibacter sp. | reverse complement strand
GGCGCCATGCCGCTCGCGGCGGGAAGGGCGAACGGCGCGGCGAGGCGCAAGGCCCCGCCGGCGCCGAGGGCCGGCGCGGCGGAGGCCGCACCGGTGCGCGTGACGGTGAGCCGCGCCTGGCGGCTGTGCGTCAGCGGTGCCGGCCCCGGCCGCAGCTCCCGGACCTGCGGAATGGCCAGCTGGGGCGAGAGCGCGCCGCCGTCGGCGTGCTGCCCCGACGAGAAGTGCAGGATCTGCTGGCGGAGCAGCAGCGACGCCGAGGCCGCCGCCGCGCAGGCGACGAGGGCACCCAAGGCGATCGGCGCCTGGCGATGCATCAGCATCGACCCGACCTCCCCATCCGTGCGAGGGCGGACTTCACAAGCGGAGCATCGGTGTCCCGTCGGACGGAAGCAAGGGTCGCGCCACGTTCCCGTCCACAAAAAGAGCCCAAAGTGCGGCAAGGTCGTTGCACCGCAAAACGGACTTAGGCCCTACGGAGAGTCAAAGGCCACGTACTGGAACGTCGTCGGCCCCGGATCGATGAGATCGGCCTGATCGGCGGCATTCCCGCCGACACGACACGCCACGATCCTGAGCGTGTTCCCCGCCCCTGGAGTGCCGGTCACGACGATGGGGTCCGGCCAGCCGGTCCCGGCAGAGACCGAGACGACGTCATCGCCGATCGCGGCGTTCATGCCGGGCGCCGACGGCTCTGGCGCAAACACCACGACCTGGCAGGTGTTGGGCGCGAAGAGACGGTCCCACTTCTTCACCATGACCGAGCCGTAGAAGTCGCCCACGTCCTTGGTCTGCAGGCCGCCGTCGGCCACGGCGGCGGCCCCCACCGAGCCGTCGGCGAGCTTGGACCCCGTGACCGCGCCGGCAGCCAGCTGCGCCGGACCGATCAGCCCGTCGGTGAGCTTGCTCGCGTCGATCGACGCCGGCGCCAGGGCCGCCGGCCCGACCGCGCGGTCGGCGAGCTTGGACCCGTCGACGGCCTTGGGCGCCAGCTGCTTGGCGGTGATCGACCCGGCGGGCGTCGCCTGCAGGCGCTTGAGCGCCGTCTTGGACAGATCCTGGGTCCCGAGCGTCCCGTTGCGGATCTGTTTGTTGGTGATCGAGCTGGTCTTGATCGAGCGGCCGTCGATCAGGCGCGCCGCCGTGGCGGGGCCGTCGAGCGCGACGAACAGGGCGAGGAGCGCGACGACCATCGCGGAGGACGGGCGTCGTCGCAGACGATGCAGCATCTGGCGTGAGAGACCGGGAGGGATCACCGCGGACGGCCTGCCGCCCGCGTGGAACGGGGAACTGTGCCACGTCGACCGGCCGAAGGGAGCCGCTCGACGGATGTGCGAGCAGTTCCCGGGTCCAACGGCCCACTCACCATTGAGTACCCCCAAGGGGAATCGAACCCCTGCTTCGAGCGTGAAAGGCTCGCGTGCTGACCGCTACACCATGGGGGCGGGCGCTTCTGAGTCTAGGCGCAAGGACTCATCTAGGCTGCAAGGCGCCCCCGTAGCTCAATCGGTAGAGCGCGCGCCTTTTAAGCGTTGAGGTTGTGGGTTCGAGCCCCACCGGGGGCATTTCGCCGGGGCTCGCGGAGACTTACCCAATCGTTAGCCGCTGCTCAGGTGGCCTTGGGGTTCGGCCCGGATCATCCATCCAGCGGACACCGAGACGTCGGTTCCTTGGACCGGCCGGCGCCTCTTTCACCCCTCCGCAATGAGAGCAAGTGCAGTTCCTCCCCGACTCTCGTCTGGCGGGGCGCCCCCAGTGCGCCCCGCCGGGCGAAGTCACCCAGCATGGACCGGTACGGAACGGAACGCGTGCGTCAAACGGCCGGCGGGCGATAGGACAGCTCGTCGGCCGGGACGCCGCCCTCCATCAGGTCGGAGGCCGTGCGGGCCAGCGCCGCCAGCGCGACCCCCATCGGGCCCGGCCCGAACGAGACGCGCGCCACGCCCAGCTCCTGCAGCTCGGAGACCGACGGCGCGCCCGGCGCCGCCAGGATGCTCACGGGCGCGTCGATGCCTGCGACCAGCTCGCCGATCGTCGCCCGGTCGCGGACGCCCGGCACGAAGATGCAGTCGGCGCCCGCCCGCGCGTAGGCCTGGCCACGCAGGATCGCGGCCTCCGGGTCGTCGGCGCCGCGCAGGTAGACGTCGGTGCGCGCGTTGATGACGACCGGGACGCCCTCGGCGTCGGCCCGCGCCCGGGCGGCAGCCACGCGCGCCGCGGCGTCCTCGGCGTCGCGCAGCAGCGCGCCGTCACGCACGCCGTCCTCCAGGTTGCAGCCCACCGCGCCGGCGGCGATGGCGCGTGCGATCGTCTCCCCCACGTCGGCCGGTGTCTGGCCGTAGCCGCCCTCCAGGTCGGCCGTGACCGGCAGCGCCACCGAGTCGGCGACGCAGCGCACGGCCTCGAGCATCCCCTCGCGCCCGATGGCCTCGCCGTCGGCCAGGCCGCGCGCGGCGGCGATCGCCCAGGACGCTGTCGCGATGGCCCGGCAGCCCGGCAGCGACGCGACGGTGCGGGCGCTGGCGGCATCCCAGACGTTGACGAGGACGAGGATCGCCGGGTCGGCGTGCAGCCGTCGCAGCTCGTCGGCGCGGGCGCGGAGCAAGGTGGGGTCTTGCACGCCGCAGACCTTACCGGCCGCGCTGGGAGCGGTTGGACGCGGCCGCCGTCGCGCGTCTACCGGGCGACCGTCTTGCCCGACAGCGCGTCGAGCAGGAGGTCGACGGAGCGCTCGAGCTGGTCGATCGTCGCGTCCTCGACGCGCGTGACGCCGACCGCCTGGTTGAGCCAGGCGTTGATGTCGCGGTGCGGGCGGCGGTCGCGCCGGCCGAGGTCGCCGACGAGGCGGTGGCGCTTGTCGCGCAGGATGTTGCGGCGCTCGAACGCCGACAGGCGCGAGGTCGGCTCGGGCGCGACCTCGGGGACGTCGGCGCTCAGCGACGGCATCGGCGGCGCCGCGTAGACGGGCGCCGTCGGCTCGACCACCGCCGGTCCGCCGAAGAGCGACATCTGCGACGTGGGCGCGACGTCGGCCGACAGCGCCACGAACTCCGGCGCCTCGGACCTCTCGGTCTCGCGCCGCTCCTGCGGCTCGTCGAAGAGCTCCTCGTCGCTGTTGCGAGAGCGCAGGACGTGGCGCAGCTCGCCCTCGACGTCCGCGGCGTGGCGGCGCAGCACCCCGTCGCCCGGCAGGTACAGCCACGACATGTCGGCCGGGCGCCCGGGGATCGTCCGCACGAACCGGCCGACGACCTGGCGGAAGATCAGCGGCGTCTTGGCGGCGCTCGCGTACACGCCGACGCGCAGGCGCGGGATGTCGACGCCCTCCGACACCATGTTGACCGCGACGATCCATTCCTCCTTGGACTCCCGGAACCCCGCCAGCTTCTTGTGGGCGCCCTGCTCGGTGTGCAGCACGACCAGCGGGCTCTTGCCGCTGACGTCCTTGAGCAGCTTGGCGATCTTGCGCGCGTGGTCGGAGTCGGCCGCGACGACGAGCCCGCCGGCGT
>JAOPZP010000090.1 GCA_025964055.1 Conexibacter sp. | reverse complement strand
CTCGGCCTGGAGGCCGAGCCGGTGTCCACGCAGGTCGTCGCGCGCGACCGCCACGCCGAGCTGCTGCAGGCGATCGCGGTCGCCGGCGCCGGGCTGGAGCGCTTCGCGACCGAGTTCCGCCACCTGCAGCGCACGGAGGTCCGCGAGGTCGAGGAGCCGTTCCGCGCCGGTGCCCAGAAAGGGTCGTCGGCGATGCCGCACAAGCGCAACCCGATCGTCTCGGAGCGCATCACCGGCCTCGCGCGCGTGCTGCGCGGCTATTCCCAGGTCGGCGTCGAGGACGTCGCCCTCTGGCACGAGCGCGACATCTCGCACTCCGGGGCCGAGCGCGTCGTGCTGCCCGACGCGACGATCGCGCTGGACTACATGCAGGCCCTCGCCACGCGCCTGGCGCGCGGGATGGTCGTGCACGCCGACCGCATGCGCGAGAACATCGGCCTGACGTACGGGGCGCTCTTCTCGCAACGGGTCCTGCTGGCGCTGGTCGCCGGCGGGCTCCAGCGCGACGAGGCCTACCGCATCGCCCAGCGCACCGCCCAGCAGGCCTGGGACACCCGGACCCAGCTGCGCGACATCCTCGCGGGGGAGCCGGAGCTGGGGCTTGATCTCGACGAGATCTTCGACCTGGGGCACTACACGCGCTGGGCGGGGGAGATCGTCGGACGGCTGGATTCGCTGACGTAGTCGGGGTCAGCTGCGGGGCGCTGGTCGTGCCGCGGGCGCCGCGGCACGACCGAGGGCCGAGCCGAGCGCCGGAAGCCACAGGCAGCTCAGGCCGCCACCAGCACCTCCACCCCCTCGGCCGCCGCTGCGCTCGCGTTGGCCTCCGCGCCACGCAGCGTGAGCGCGACGACCGCGGCGCCGACCGCGAGGAGCCCGGCGCCGATGCCGAACGCGACCGTGTAGCCGTGCACGAGCCCGTCGACGTGCGACCCGCCGGCGCCCGAGGTCGCCGAGTTGGCGAACGTCGACAGGACGGCCAGGCCCAGCGCCCCGCCGACCTGCTGCGAGGTGTTGAACAGCCCGGACGCGAGGCCCTGGTCATCGGGATCGACCCCGCCGGTCGCGATCAGCGTCAGCGGGACGAACGCGTGGCCGATGCCGAGCGCCAGCAGCAGGATCCCGGGCACGAAGCCCCCGAGGTAGCCGCTCGCCGGCGTCAGCATCGTCATCCACGCCAGCCCCGCCGCCCCGAGCGTGATGCCGCCGAGCAGCACGGCCTTGACGCCGAACTGCGCGATCAGCCGCTGGGAGATGACCGAGCCGGCGATGATCCCGACCGTCATCGGCACGAACGCCGCGCCGGACTCGAGCGCGTTGTAGCCCTTGACCTGCTGGAAGTACAGCGAGCCGAAGTAGAAGAACGCGTTCATGCCGCTGAGCAGCAGCAGCGTCACGACGTTGGCCGTCGACAGCGTCCGCGTGCGGAAGATCGACAGCCGCACGAGCGGCGCCGCGCGCCGGTTCTGGACGGCGCCGAACGCGACGAGCAGCGCGACGGCGGCGGCGCCGAGGCCGAGGGTCTTGCCGCTGCCCCAGCCGAAGTCCTGCGCCTTGACGATGGCGTAGGTCAACAGCACGAGGCCGGAGGTGACCAGGAACGCGCCGATCAGGTCGAAGCCGCCGCGGCGGTCCTCGGCCCGCGATTCGGGGACGAAGCGGAGGGCGAGGAGCAGCGCGATGACGCCCACCGGCACGTTGACGAAGAACACCCACTGCCAGGAGAGGACGTCGGTGAGCAGTCCGCCGAGCAGGAGGCCGACGGCGCCGCCGCCGCCGGAGATCGCGGCGAACGCGCCGAGCGCCTTGGCGCGATCCGGCCCCTCGGGGACGGTCGTGGTGATGATGCTCAGCGCGCTGGGCGCGACGAGCGCGGCGCCGAGGCCCTGCAGCGCGCGGGCGGCGACGAGGGAGCCCGACGAGGTCGCAAGACCGTCGAGCAGCTACGCAACCGTGAAGAGCGTGGTGCCCGCCAGGAACAGCTTACGACGGCCGAAGAGGTCGCCCGCGCGGCCGCCGAGCAGCAGGAAGCCGCCGAAGACCAGCAGGTAGACGTTGACGACCCACTGCAGGTTGGCGGGGGAGAAGTGGAGATCGGCCTGGATCGACGGCAGCGCGACGTTGGTGATCGTCGCGTCGAGGATCACCATGAACTGCGCGAGGCAGACGACGACGACCGTGACGGCCCAGTGCCGCTCGGTCGTCGTGGTCGCGGAGGAGGTGGAGGTCATGTGAAGGAGGTGGGGAGGAGGTCGGTTCCGATCCAAAGCGGACCGGTCGGTCCGGACGAACGTAGCACAACCGGACCGATCGGTCCGTCTTTTCGGACCGTACGGTCCGTATTTCCGGACCGGATAGTCCATTTGGGTGCTCGAGGTTGGTACCGTGAAGCGCACATGAACGTCTCGAACGCCTATCCGCTGCGTGCCGACGCGCAGCGCAACCTGGAGCGCATCCTGGTCGCGGCGCGCGAGGCGTTCGCCGAGGGCGGCCTGGACGTCGGCGTCGAGGAGATCGCCCGGCGCGCCGGTGTCGGCAAGGCCACGTTCTTCCGTCGCTTCCCGACCAAGGAGGCGCTCGTCCACGCGGTCTACGAGGGCTTCGTGATCGAGGTCGAGGAGTCGGTCGACCGCGCGCTGCAGGAGGACGACGAGCCGCTCGCCGCCCTGCGGGCGTTCCTGCGCCACTCGATGACCACCCAGGCCGGCAACAAGGCGTTCTTCGAGGCGGTCGCCTCACGGTTCGTCGCGCCGGTCGAGCTGACCGACCGTGTGATGGCGGCGATCGCCCGCGTGATGGCGCCGGCCGAGGCGGCCGGGGCGCTGCGCGAGGGCGTCGAGGCCGGCGACATCTCCACCGCCACCAAGATGCTCGGCGCCGCGATCCGGCCGATGGACGGCCTCCTCCTGCCGGAGGCGGCGTGGGACCGCTACCTGGACGTCGTCATCTGCGGGCTGAGCGCCGATCAGGCGCCGCTGCCGGGCGTCGCCGCGGATCCGTGTGCGATGGTCCGCGAAGTCTCCGCAAAGTCGGTCTGAACCGTCACACCTGAGCGCCGCGCCCTTCGATACCTTCAGGGCGTGACTGCCGCCTCCCTCGACCTGCCCCTCGTCGCCTCCGGCAAGGTGCGCGAGATCTACGACCTGGGCGACCGCCTGCTGCTCGTCGCCTCCGACCGGATCTCGACCTACGACGTCGTGCATCCCAACGGCATCCCGGACAAGGGCAAGGTCCTCACGGGGATCTCCGCGTTCTGGTTCAACAAGACGGGGCACATCGTCCCCAACCACTACATCTCGGCCACCGACGGCGTGCCCGCCGAGGTCCGCGGCCGCGCGATGGCGGTGACGAAGCTCAACATGCTGCCCGTCGAGTGCGTCGTGCGCGGCTACATCACGGGCTCGGGCTGGAAGGACTACCAGTCCTCGGGCCGCGTCTCGGGCATCGAGCTGCCGGTCGGCCTGCGCGAGTCGCAGAAGCTCCCGACCCCGATCTTCACGCCGTCGACCAAGGCCGACGAGGGCCACGACGAGCCGATCGACCTCGAGCGCGCCGCGGAGATCCTCGGCGACCGCGAGCTGGCCGCCCGGCTGCGCGACGTCTCGATCGCGCTGTACTCCTTCGCGGCCGAGCAGGCCGCCGCGCGCGGGGTCATCCTCGCCGACACGAAGTTCGAGTTCGGCCTCGACGCCGCCGGCGAGCTGATCCTCGGCGACGAGGCGCTCACCCCCGACTCCTCGCGCTACTGGCCCGCCCAGGGCTACGAGCCCGGCCACGGCCAGCCGAGCTTCGACAAGCAGTACGT
>JAOPZP010000080.1 GCA_025964055.1 Conexibacter sp. | reverse complement strand
GCCCTGCTACTCGACCGTGACGGTCTTGGCGAGGTTGCGGGGCTGGTCGACGTTCAGGCCGCGCAGGCGGGCGATCTTGTAGGCCAGGACCTGCAGCGGGATCACCGCGAGCAGCGGCTGCAGCATCCAGTCCATCTGCGGGATGCGGACGACCTCGTCGGCGTGCTCGCCGATCTCGACGTTGCCCTCGGTCGCGATCGCGATGACGTGCGCGCCGCGGGCGCGCACCTCCTGGACGTTGGAGACGACCTTGTCGAGGATCGGCGAGTCGGTGGCGATGCACACGACGGGCGTCGACTCGTCCAGCAGCGCGATCGGGCCGTGCTTCATCTCGCCGGCCGCGTAGGCGTCGGTCGGGATGTAGGAGATCTCCTTGAGCTTCAGCGCGCCCTCCAGGGCGACCGGCAGGCCGACGTGGCGCCCCAGGTAGAGGAAGAACTCGCTCTGGTAGTGCTTCTGCGCGACGCCATCGAGGTCCAGCCCCTTCAGCAGGGCGTCGATCTGGTGCGGCACGCGCTTGAGCTCGCTGACCAGGCGCGTGCGCTGCTCGACGTCGAGCGTGCCTCTCAGCTCGGCCAGGCGGAGCGCGAGCAGGTAGACGACCGCGACCTGGCAGACGAACGTCTTGGTCGCCGCGACGCCGATCTCCAGGCCCGCGCGCGTGTAGAGGACGCCGTCGGCGTCGCGGGTGGCCTGGGACCCCATGACGTTGCTGATGGCGATGACCTTCGCGCCGCGGTCGCGGGCCAGGCGCATGGCGGCCAGCGTGTCGGCGGTCTCGCCCGACTGCGTGATCCCGACGACCAGGTCGCCGGGACCGACCACCGGGTTGCGGTAGCGGTACTCCGAGGCGACGTCCATCTCGACCGGGATGCGCGCCCACTCCTCGATCGCGTACCGGCCGATCAGGCCCGCGTGGTAGGAGGTGCCGCACGCGACGACGACGATCCGGTTGACGTCGCGCAGCAGGTCCTCGTCGAAGCTGACCTCCTCGGCGAGGTCGACCCCGTCGGCGCGGACCGTGCGGTCGGCGATCGTCTCGGCGACGGCGTCGGCCTGCTCGTGGATCTCCTTGAGCATGAACGTCTCGAAGCCGCCCTTCTCGGCGGTCTCCTCGTCCCAGTCGATCTCGACGACCTCGCGCTCCAGCACGGTGCCGTCGGGCAGCAGGAAGGTGGTCGACTCGGGCGTGACGACGACCAGCTCGCCGTTCTCGATGAACTGCACCCGGTGGGTGTGGGCCAGGAAGGCGGGGATGGCCGAGCCCAGGAACGTCTCGCCCTCGCCGCGGCCGATGATCAGCGGGCACTCGCGGCGCGCGCCGACGAGCGTCTCAGGCTCGGTGATCGACATCGCGACGAACGCGAAGTGGCCCTGCAGCTCGTTGTAGGCGGCGCGGACGGCGTCGGTCAGCGAGCCGGTCGCGAGATGATGGGAGATCAGGTGGGCGATGACCTCGGCGTCGGTCTCGCTCGTGAACTGCGCGCCCATGTCGGCGAGGCGGTGCTTGAGCGCCAGGTAGTTCTCGACGATCCCGTTGACGACCACGTGCACGCGGTTGGTCGTGTCGAAGTGCGGGTGCGCGTTGACCTCGTTGACGCGGCCGTGCGTGGCCCAGCGGGTGTGGCCGATGCCGGTCGTGCCGACACGGGTGGCGACGGCGACGCCGCCGCCGTCCTCGGTGGCCTGCTGGGCGTCGATCGCCGCCTTGAGGTTGGCGAGGTTGCCGACCGC
Organism: Conexibacter sp.; assembly: GCA_025964055.1. Lineage (GTDB taxonomy): Bacteria > Actinomycetota > Thermoleophilia > Solirubrobacterales > Solirubrobacteraceae > Baekduia. Next base: position 2,547 of record JAOPZP010000080.1, on the reverse strand, counting down.
GCGGACCGACTCGATCTCGTCGTGGTCGATGACCGAGATCCCGGCCGAGTCATACCCGCGGTACTCGAGCTTCTGCAGGCCGGCGAGCAGGATCTCCTGCGCGGGGCGCTTGCCGACGTAGCCGACGATGCCGCACATGCGAGGCCTCCTTCTACGGGATCAGGTCTGAGGTGCGAAGTGCTGCTCCCGAGCGGGGTTTGGACCATCCGCCGGAGGGACGATGAGCGTACCAAGGGCCTCTCGGGCGGCACCTGGACATCCGTCCGGGCGCCGGACGTCGCTGGTCGGCGCGCGGACGATCGGCGCGCGGCCGCGCCCGCCCGCTCAGGCCGGCGCGGAGGTGCCGAGGACGCACGCGACCAGCCGCGCCGTGACCGTCTCGGCCTCGTCCTCGGAGGGCGCCTCGACCATGACGCGGACCAGCTGCTCGGTGCCCGACGGGCGCACGAGCACCCGGCCGCGGCCCTCCAGCGCCTCGCTCTCGCGCGCGACGGCCTCGGCCAGCTCGGCGCCGGCCATCGCCGCGTCACGGTCGGCGACGGGGACGTTGACCAGCCGCTGGGGCAGCTTCTGCATGCCGGCGCGCTGCGCCAGGTCGCCGCCGGCCAGCGCCTCGAGCGTCAGCAGCGCGCTGGCGATGCCGTCGCCGGAGGGCACGAACCCCATGTCGATGATGTGGCCCGACTGCTCGCCGCCCAGCGACCAGCTGCGGTTGCGCAGCTCCTCGAGGACGTAGCGGTCGCCGACGCTCGTGATCGCCACCTCGACGCCCGCCTCGCGCATGCCCTGGTGGAAGCCGTAGTTGGTCATGACGGTCACGGCCACGCCGCCCTGCAGGCGGCCGCGCTCGCGCTGGCTGAGCGCGACGAGCGCGATCAGCTCGTCGCCGTCGACCACGGTGCCGTGGCGGTCGGCCGCGAGCACGCGGTCGCCGTCGCCGTCGAACGCGAAGCCGAGGTCGTGGCCGCCGTCGACGACGCCCTGGGCCAGCGCGGCGATGTGCGTCGAGCCGCAGCCGGCGTTGATGTTGCGCCCGTCGGGGGCGTCGGCCAGGACGGTGACGTCGGCGCCCAGGCGCCGGAAGATCTCGGGCGCGGCGCGGTAGGTCGCTCCGTGGGCGCAGTCCAGCAGGACGTCCACGCCGGTGAGATCGAGGTCGGCGAAGCGCGTGTGGAGCTCGCGGAGGTAGTCCTCGAGCGTGCCGTGCAGCTCGCTGACGCGGCCGATGGCCCGCCCGCCCGCAGCGCCGGCCTGCTCGTCGAGCAGACGCTCGATCGCGGCCTCGGCGGCGTCGGAGAGCTTGTAGCCGTCCGGGCCGAAGAACTTGATGCCGTTGTCGGCGAACGGGTTGTGCGAGGCCGAGATGACCGCCGCGAGATCGAACCCGTAGCGGCCGAGCAGCAGCGGCGCGGCCGGGGTCGGCAGCACGCCGCCCAGCAGGACGTCGCCGCCGGCGGAGGCGATCCCCGCCGCCAGCGCGACCTCGAGCATCTCGCCCGACTCCCGCGTGTCGCGGATGACGAGCACCCGCGGGCGGTCCGCGGGGGACTGCGTCGTGACGGCGCGACCCAGGGCGAGCGCCAGCTCCGCGGTCAGGACCTCGCCCGCGACGCCGCGCACGCCGTCGGTTCCGAAGAGCCGGCGGCTCATAGCAGCGCCGACCCTAGCGCTTGCTGAACTGCGGCTTCTTGCGCGCCTTCTTGAGACCGGCCTTCTTGCGCTCCTTGGCGCGAGCGTCACGCGTCAGGAAGCCGCGGCGCTTGAGCTCGGTGCGCAGGTTGGGGTCGGCCTCCAGCAGGGCGCGGGAGATGCCGTGGCGCAGCGCGCCGGCCTGGGCCGACACCCCGCCGCCGTGCATGCGGGCCACGACGTCCATGCGGTCCTCGTAGCCCACCGTCTCCAGGGGCTGGCGGATCGTGCGCTGGAGCGTGGCGCGCGGGAAGAACTCGTCCATCGTGCGGCCGTTGATGGTGTAGTTGCCCGTGCCCGGCTTCAGGATGACGCGCGCGATGGCGGTCTTGCGCTTGCCGGTCGCGCGGTAGCGCGCGTCGTCGGCCAGCTGGATCTGCGCGGTGATGGGCTGCTCGTCGACGACGTCGCTCTCGTCGTCGGACGTCGCGACGGTCTCGTCGCCGTCCGGATCGTCGTCCTCGGACCAGTCCCGCCCGCCCCGGTCGTCGCCGTCGACGACGATGTCGACCTCGAGGTCGGCACCGGGGATCGCGGGCTTGACGCGCGGCGTGGCCGGGGTCTCGTCCTCGTCGTCGGCCTCGAGCGGCTCGTCGACCTGCTCGGCGTCGGCCTGCGGCGTGGCGGGAGCGGCCTCCTCGACGGCCGGCGCCTCCTCGGCGGCCGGGGTCTCTTCGGCGGCCGGGGTCTCCTCGGCCGGAGCCGGGGCCGCCGCGGCGGGCGTCTCCTCGGCCGGGGTGTCAGCGGCGGCGCCCTCGGGCGTCGTCGGCTGCTCGTCCTGCGGATCCTGCGGCGTCTGGTCGGACATGCCTAAGACTTGATCTCCAGGGGCTGAGGCTGCTGCGCGACGTGCGGATG
>JAOPZP010000036.1 GCA_025964055.1 Conexibacter sp. | reverse complement strand
GCGCTGCGCGAGCGCGACCGCAGCGGCGAGGGCCAGCTCGTCGACGTCTCGATGTTCGACGGCGCGCTGTCGTGGCTGGCGATGGTCGCCGCCCGCGTGTTCGCCGGCGGCGCGCGGCCGCGCCGCGGCGACGAGATGCTCAGCGGCTCGCTGGTCTGCTACCGCCCGTACCGGTGTGCCGACGGCTGGGTCACGCTCGGCGCGCTGGAGCCGAAGTTCTTCGCGGCGTGGTGCCACGGCGTCGGCCGCGCCGACCTCATCGAGCACCAGTTCGAGCAGCCGGGCAGTGCGACCCACGCCGAGATCGAGCAGGTCTTCCTGACCCGCACGCGCGACGAGTGGGGGGCGTTCGCCGACGAGCACGACTGCTGCGTCGAGCCCGTGCTGGAGGTCGAGGAGGCGCTGGAGTCCGAGTTGGTGCGCGCCCGCGACATGGTCATCGAGTTCGAGCAGCCCGGGGCCGGGATGGTGCGGGGCCTCGGGATGCCGGTGAAGCTCTCGCGCACGCCCGGCCGCGTGCGCCGTGGGGGCCCGGCGCTGGGCGAGCACACCGAGGAGGTGCTGCGCGAGGCCGGCCTGACCGACGCCGAGATCGGCGAGCTGCTGGCGGCCGGCGCCGTGGCGGCCGCGGCGGGTTCCGCTGCCGATGGAAGTACGTTCCTGGCCCGGTGAATCCGCAAGGGCTCCTCAAGATGAGCGAGCTGGCCGAGCGCAGCGGCGTCTCGGCCGGCACGATCAAGCACTACCTCCGCGAGGGCCTGCTCGGCGAGGGGGAGGGCGTCGTGCGCACCTCGCGCAACATGGCCTACTACCCGCCGGCCTACGTCGAGCGCATCACGCTCATCAAGCGGTTGCAGGAGGACCGCTTCATGCCGCTGAAGGTCATCAAGGGCATGCTCGACGAGGACCCCGACCGCGCGCTGGCGCTCGTCGAGCTCGAGGACCGGATCATCGAGCGGGCGCTGGAGCAGCGCGAGACCGCGCGGGTCGGCGCGGCCGACATCCGCGAGCGCTACGACCTGCCGCAGAACGTCCTCGATCGCCTGGTCGAGATCGACGTCCTGACGCCCAACGCCCGCGGCTACGACGCCGACGACGTGGCGATCATCGAGGCGATGGTCCGCTTCCGCGCCGGCGGCTACGACGAGGCGCTGGGCTTCACCGTCTACGACACGCTGCGCTATCAGGAGGCGCTGCAGCCGCTCGTCGAGGAGGAGATCCGCACGATGCTCGGGCGCTTCGCCGGCGAGGTCGATCCCGAGCGCGCCGCCGACATCATCGCCTCGGGCACCGAGCCGCTGCGCGAGCTGCTCGGCGCGATGCACTCCAAGCTGCTGCTGGCCGAGCTGCGCCGGCAGGCCGGCGAGCGCTGACCTCACGGTCGCGCCGGCCCGGGCGTTGACCGGTCGTGTTCCTGCCCACGCAAGAGCCGTTCGACGGCGCGGCGGTCGTGGCGTTCCTGGCCGCACGGGCGATCGCCGGCGTCGAGGACGTCGTCGACGGCACCTACCGGCGCACGCTGGCGCTGCCCGGCGGCGGGGCGATCCTCGCGCTGACGCCGCGACGCGACGGCGTCGAGGTGGTCCTGACACTCGACGACCCGCGCGACGAGCCCGCCGCCGTGGCGTGCGCCCGCGCGCTCTTCGGCCTCGACGCCGATCCGCTGGCCGTCGCCCGCGGCCTGGGTGCCGACCCGCACCTCGGACCGCTGCTGGCGCTGCGCCCCGGCCTGCGCGTGCCCGGCGTGGTGGACGGCTGGGAGATCGCGGCGCGCGCCGTGCTCGGCCAGCAGATCAGCGTGAGCGCGGCCCGCACGCTCGCCGGGCGCATCACCGCCGCGCTGGGCGAGCCGCTGGACCGGCCCGACGGCGCGCTGACGCATCGCTTCCCGCGCCCGCAAGCCGTCGTCGCGGCGCCCGACGCCACCTTCCCGATGCCGCGCTCGCGGATCCGCGCGCTGCGCGAGCTGGCCGCGGCCGACCTCCCGCTCGCGATGCCCGCCGACGCCGCGCGGCTGGTCGAGGTCTGGGGCATCGGGCCGTGGACCGCCGGCTACGTCGCGCTGCGCCTCGGCGACCCTGACGTGTTCCTGCCGGGCGACGTAGCCGTCGTCCGTGCGCTGCGCGAGCGGGGACTGGGCATCGAAGATGCGTCCAGATGGTCGCCGTGGCGGTCCTACGCGGTCCTACATTTGTGGGCGAATCTGAGCAAGCCTGGAGCTGTGGCACAGGCCTGAGGGAGGAGCCGCTACGCGTGGGGTAGGACTGAGGGGCATGAGCTCGCCGCGCTGGCTCGCCGCCGCTCCGCCCGAAGTCCGCTCGCTGGCGATCCTGACCGCCGCGTCGTCGGCGGCGTGCGCGTTCTCGGCCGCCTTCCCGCTGGCGCCGGGGCGGCCCGTGGCGCTGCTCGTCGTGCTGACCGTCGCCGGCGTCCTGCTGAGCGCGACGCTCGTCGTGCTTGGACCCCGCGTCACCCAGGCGCAGCTGACGCTGACGGTGGCCAACGTCATCATCATCACCAGCGTCCTGGTCGGCGCCGCCTCGACGACCGGCGGCGCGATGCTCGCCGGCTACGCCTACGTGTGGCTCACCGTCTACAGCGGCCTGTTCCTGCCGCGGCGCGCGATGCAGCTGCACGCCGCGCTGATCACCGTGGGCTTCGGCATCGGGCTGCTGGCCACCGGCCTCCCGGGGACCCTGGCGGCCTGGGTGCTCGTGTCGGCCACCGTCTGGGGCTCGGGGCACGCGCTCTCGAGGCTGGCCGAGCGCGTGCGCCGCCACGCGGAGACCGACCACGTCACCGGCCTGCTGAACCGGCACGCGTTCGTGGCCGCCGCCGAGCGCGAGTACGAGCTGGCGGGCCGCACCGGCGCCGACCTCGCCGTCGTGCTCATCGACCTCGACGGCTTCAAGGCGGTCAACGACCGCGACGGCCACGCCGCCGGCGACCGGCTGCTGGCCGAGCTCGCGGCCGCCTGGCAGGGCGCGCTGCGGCCCGCCGACGTGCTCGCGCGCCACGGCGGCGACGAGTTCGCCGTCCTGCTGCCCGCGACCTCGGCCGAGGGCGCCGCCCGCGTCGTGACGCGCCTCGAGGAGGCCCACCCGCAGCCGTGGTCGGCCGGGACGGCGGGCTGGGCGCGCGGCGCGTCGCTGGACGCGACGCTGGCGATCGCCGACGCCGCCCTCTACGAGGTCAAGCGCAGCCGCCCCGACCGCGCGGCGGCCGCGCAGGCGGCCGGCGCCTCACATCCGGCGCCGGCGCCCGCGGACTAGTGTCGTGATTCAGAAATTCGCGGGCAGCATGCGAGCGCTCGCCGCCGCCTGACGACCACCGCTGACCTCGATGAACGGGCGTTCACCTGCGGTCATCGCCGGCCGTCAGCCGGGGCCGAGCAT
>JAOPZP010000570.1 GCA_025964055.1 Conexibacter sp. | reverse complement strand
TCGTCGAGCCGCTGGCCTGCGTGCTGCGCGGCCAGCGCGCGGTCGGCGTCCGCGAGGGCGATCGCGTCCTCGTCTGCGGCGCGGGCCCGATCGGCCTGCTGCACGTCCTGCTGGCGCGCGCCGCCGGCGCCGCGACCGTGCTGGTCTCCGAGCCGCACGGCGTGCGCCGGGCCGAGGCGGTCGAGTTCGGCGCCGACGTCGGCATCGACCCGACGACCGAGGACCTGCGCGAGCGCGTGCTCGCCGAGACCGACGGCCTCGGCGCCGACGTCGTCATCACCGCCGTGCCGGTCGCCGCGGTGCAGGAGCAGGCCTTCGCCCTGGCCGCGGTGGGCGGGCGCATCAACTTCTTCGGCGGCCTGCCGCGCGACGCGTCGACGATCCGCATCGACTCCAACGACGTGCACTACCGCGAGCTGCTGATCACCGGCACGACCGCCAACGACACCGACGACTGCCGCGCGGCGCTCGAGCTGGCGACCAGTGGCCGGGTCGACCTCGGCCGTCTCGTGACCGCCCGCTTCGGCATCGACCGCAGCGACGACGCCTTCGCGGCGGCCGCCGGCGGGCGGGAGCTGAAGGTCGTGATCGAACCGTGACATCCCACCCCGACGGAGAACCCCGATGAGTCCCACCACCCTGACCGATGCCCCCTTCAGCCTCGTCGTCGACGAGCAGGGCGTGCTCAAGCCCGCGACCAGCACGGTCGAGCGGCGCCTGAGCCAGATGAAGGGCATGTACCACGACGCCGCCGCCGAGGACCAGCTGCTCGCCGGCGACGATCCGCTCGTCTACGAGGTCTTCCAGTACGACATGCCCGAGCACGTCGGCGAGCTCGTGGTCTGCACCACGCTGCTGTACCCGGGCCGGGTCGGTGACGAGTTCTTCATGACCAAGGGGCACTACCACGAGCAGCGCGACCGCGCCGAGGTCTACTACGGCCTCAGCGGCGAGGGTCAGCTCGTGGTGGCCTACGAGGGTCAGCACCACACCGTCGCGATGGGACCCAAGACGGTGGCCTACGTGCCGCCCCACTGGGCCCACCGCACCGTCAACACCGGCGACGAGCCGTTCGTCTTCCTCGCCGTCTACCACGGCGACGCGGGCCACGACTACGGCTCGATCGAGACCGAGGGCTTCCCGCAGCGCGTCCTGGACCGCGACGGGTCCGTGGCGATCGTCCCCCAGGGCGAGCTCTGAGCGCGTGACCTCCGGCCCGCCCCCCATCAGGACCGTCCTCGGTCCGCGCACGCTGCCCGCCGGCGGGATCGTCGAGGCCCACGGCCACCTGTGGATCTCGCGCGTGCCGGGGGGCGCGGCCGAGGCGCCCGTGCTCGACGACGAGGCGGCGATCCGCGCCGAGCTGGGGGCGTTCGCCCGGGCCGGCGGCAGCGCGGTCATCGACTGCCAGCCCGGCGGCTGCGGGCGCGACGTGTCGGTCCTCGCGCGGCTGGCGCGCGACACGGGCGTCGCCGTCGTCGCCGCCACCGGCTTCCACCTGCGCCGGTACTACCCCGAGGGCGCCTCGCCGTGGGACCGCTCCGCCGACGAGCTGACCGACCACTTCCTCACCGAGCTGCGCGTCGGCGCCAACGGCGGCCGCGGCCCGGGGGGCATCCGCGCGGGCATCGTCAAGGCGGCCCACCCGGGAACCCTCGGGGCCGACGTGCGCCGGATGTTCACGGCCGCTGCTGCGGCCGCCACGGCTGCGGGCGTCGTCCTGGTCATCCACACCGAGCGGGGGGCCGACGTCGAGGCGCTCGCCGAGTTCCTTCTGGGCCTCGACCTGTCATCCGAGGACGTCATGCTCTGCCACGTCGACAAGCGCCCCGACCTCGCGCTGCACCGCGAGCTCGCGCAGGCCGGGTTCCTGCTCGAGTACGACACCTTCCTGCGTCCCAAGTACGAGCCGGAGCGGAACGTCTGGCCGCTGGTCGACGCGATGCTCGCCGAGGGCCACGGCGCGTCGGTGGCCTGTGCGCTGGACCTCGCAGACCGCGCCCTGTGGCGCTTCGGCGGCGATCCCGTCGGCATGGACGGCCTGCCGACCGTCGTGGCCGGCGGCCTGCGAGCGCGCGGCGCCAGCGACGAGCAGGTCGCGCAGCTGACCGGCGGCAACGTCGTCGCGCGGCTGCAGGACGCCACCGCCCGGAGGGTCGCCGCATGAACGGCGCCGGACCCCGGCAGGTGCTCGTGACCCCGCGCTCGTTCGGCCGCGGCGACGCCGCCCTGCGCGACGAGCTGGCCGCCGCCGTCGACGACGTCACGTGGTCCCAGGGCGGCGACCTGGACGCCGACGCGCTGCGCGAGCTGGTCGCCCGCGCCGACGGCTGGATCGCCGGGCTGGAGACGATCGACCGCTCCGTCCTGGAGTCCGCCGATCGGCTGAAGGTCATCGCCCGCTACGGCGTCGGGGTCGACAACGTCGACCTCGCTGCCGCCGCCGAGCGCGGCATCGTCGTCACCAACACGCCCGGCGCCAACGCCGGCGCGGTCGCCGAGCTGGTCGTCGGGTTGATGCTCGCGCTCGCGCGGCGGATCCCGCAGGCCGATCGCGCGGTGCGCCAGGGCACGTGGGGCCGCATGGACGGCGTCGCGCTCGAGGGCAAGGTCGTCGGCCTGCTGGGCTTCGGCGCCATCGGCCGCGAGGTCGCCCGCCGCGTGGCCGCCATGGGGTGCACGGTCGTCACCCACGACCCCGCGCCCGCGGCCCCCGCGGCCGCCGCCGACCTCGGCGTCCGCTTCGCCGGCCGCGACGAGGTCATCGCCACCAGCGACTTCCTGTCCCTGCACATGCCGGTGCTGCCCGACACGCGCGGCAGCGTCGACGCCGCCTTCCTGGCCGCGATGAAGCCCGGCGCCTTCCTGGTCAACGCCGCCCGCGGCGAGCTCGTCGACGAGGCCGCCCTCGTCGAGGCGCTCAGCAGCGGGCAGCTGGCCGGCGCGGCGCTCGACGCCCTCGCGGAGGAGCCGCCGCCCCCGGGCTTCGCGCTCGGCGCGCTCGACAACGTGATCCTCACGCCCCACGTCGGCGCGCACACCGACCACGCCGTCAGCTCGATGGGGCGCGCGGCGATGGCCAACTGCCTCGCGGTCCTCCGCGGCGAGCCGGCGCCCAACCCCGTCGCACCACCAACCCAGAGGAGAACGTGATGGCCGTCGTGGCCGATTCCGTCCAACAGCGATTGCGCGACGAGCAGGTGCTCGCGGTCATCCGCGCCGGCAGCGCCGCGGAGGCCGTGCAGGCCGGGCGCGCGCTGGCCGAAGGCGGCGTGCGTGCGCTGGAGGTCGCCTTCACCACGCCCGACGCCGCCGCCGCCATCGGCGAGCTGGCCGCCGACCCGGAGCTGTTCGTCGGCGCCGGCACGGTGCTGTCGGGCGCCCAGGCGCACGCCGCGATCGACGCCGGCGCCACGTTCCTCGTGAGCCCCTCGCTCGTGCCCGACGCGCTCGCCGTGGCCCGCGAGGCGGGCGTGCTGGCGCTGCCCGGCGCCCTGACGCCGACCGAGGTCGTCGCCGCCGCCGAGCAGGCCGAGGTCGTCAAGCTGTTCCCGGCGAGCCTCGGAGGGGTGTCGTACCTGAAGGCCCTGCTCGCCCCGCTGCCCGATCTGCGGATCGTGCCGACCGGCGGCGTCAGCGCCGCCAACGCGTCCGAGTGGCTGGCCGCCGGCGCGTTCGCCGTCGGCGCCGGCGGCGACCTGTGCCCGCCCGGGCTGATCGCCGAGGGCCGCTTCGACGAGCTGACGCGGCGCGCCCGCGGCTACCGCGAGGCGCTCGGCACGGGGGAGGAGGCCTGATGACCAAGACCTTCTCCTTCTACGGCGTCACCACCGGCGGCTCGCTCATCATGCGGATCTTCCCGCGCTGGGCCGAGCACCTCGGCCTCGGCGACGTCCGCATCGACGGCACCGACCTGCCGATCCACGCCGACCCGCAGATCTACCGCGACCGCGTGACCGGCCTCAAGAACGACCCGGACGAGCTCGGCGCGCTGGTCACCACGCACAAGATCGACCTGTACGACGCGTGCCGCGGCCTGTTCGACGAGATCGACGACCTCGCGCTGCTGTGCGGCGAGACCTCGTGCCTGTCCAAGCGCGACGGCCTGCTGCGCGCCCACGCCAAGGACCCCATCTCGGCCGGGCAGTCGCTCGACGACATGCTGCGCCCCGGCTACTGGCGCGAGACGGCCGCCGACGTCCTGTGCCTCGGCGCGGGCGGCTCGGCGATCGCCATCGCCCTGCACCTGCTGACGCGCCGCGGCGCCGACGACCGGCCGCATCGCATCGTGGTCGCCAACCGCAGCCAGGGCCGCCTGGACTCGCTGAAGGCGATCATCGACCAGCTCGACGCCGACGTCCCGGTCGAGTACGTCCGCAACGAGGACCCGCTCGTCAACGACGAGCTCATGGCGGGGCTGCGCCCCGGGTCGCTCGTCATCAACGCCACCGGCATGGGCAAGGACACGCCGGGATCCCCGATCACCGACGCCGGGGCGTTCCCCGACCGAGCGGTGGTCTGGGAGCTGAACTACCGGGGGGAGCTCGACTTCCTCCAGCAGGCGCGCGCGCAGGAGGAGGCGCGCGAGCTGCAGGTCCACGACGGCTGGCCGTACTTCATCTACGGCTGGACGGCGGTCATCGAAGAGGTCTTCGACCTCGAGCTCACACCGCAGCACCTCGCCGAGTTGACGGTCATCGCCGACGACGAGCGCGCTGCCACCACATCCACAGGAGGGTCACGATGAAGTTGGGGATCGACAGCTACAGCTTCCACCGCTACTTCGGTGAGGTCTACCCGGACCTGCAGCAGGATCCGGGCATCACGTGGGACATGACGGAGGACTTCGTGCCCTTCGCCGCGACGCAGGACGTCGAGGAGGTCGCGCTGGAGTCGATCTTCTTCCCGGTCTTCGACGACGGCTACTGCGCCAACCTCTCCGCCGCCCTGGACGAGGCCGGCCTGGAGCGCATCCTCGGCTGGGGCCACCCCGACGGGCTGCGCGGCGGCACCGACGAGGAGGCGCTGGCCGACCTCAAGCGCCACCTGCCCCGGGCCCCGGGCCTCGGGGTCAAGATCGTGCGGATGGTCGCGTCGAGCATGCTCTACGTCGACGAGCCGCGCGCCCCGCAGATCACCAACACCATCAGGATGATCAAGGAGGCCGTCGAGGTCGCCGCGGAGTACGACGTCACGCTGGCCCTGGAGAACCACATCGACTTCACCGGGCCCGAGATGCTGCAGATCATCGAGGGCGTCGGGTCCGAGCGCCTGAAGGTCAACCTCGACACCGGCAACCCGATCCGCGTCTACGAGGATCCGGTCGAGTGCGCCCGCGTCCTGGCGCCGCACGTGATCTCGACCCACACCAAGGACGTCACCACCGGGGGCAAGGGCGGCTCGCCGTCCACCCGCTTCCCGTTCTTCCCGTCCTGCCCCACGGGCTCGGGCGTGGTCGACTTCGAGGGCGTGGTGGCCGAGCTGGAGAAGGTCGGCTTCACCGGCTCGCTGGGCATCGAGCTCGACCTCATCGCGCCGCCCTGGGTCGACACGCCCGAGCCCCAGCTCGTCACCCAGAGCCTGGACTACCTGCGCCAGCTGCTGGCCTCGCGCCCGACCACCGCCGGAGCGGCCTGATGGCCGCGTTGCGGCCGGCGCCGCCCGACGACCGGCCGTCGGTCGGCATCGGGATGCTCGGCTACGGCTTCATGGGCCGGGCGCACTCCAACGCCCTGCGCCAGATCCCGTCGACGTTCTGGCCCGGCGGCTGCCGCCCCGAGCTGGTCGGGATCTCGGGGCGGACGGAGAGCTCGGTGCGCGAGGCGGCGACCCGGTACGGCTTCGCCGGCTACACGACCGACTGGGCCGACCTCGTCGCCGACGAGCGCATCGACGTCTTCGACAACGTCGGCCCCGACGAGACGCACGTCGAGCCGACGCTGGCGGCGATCGCCGCCGGCAAGCACGTGATCGTCGAGAAGCCGCTGGCCCTGACCGCCGCCGACGCGGAGCGCCTCCTGGAGGCGGCCGAGCGCGCCGGCGTCAAGCACCTCACGTGCTTCAACTACCGGTTCATGCCGGCGGTGCGCCTCGCCCGCGACCTCATCGCCGGCGGCGAGCTCGGCGAGCTGCACCAGGTCCGCATCCGCTACTCGCAGGAGTGGCGGACCGACCCGGACGCGCAGCTGCCCTCGGGCGCGGGCGCGCTGACGATCATCGGCTGCCACGCCATCGACCAGGCCCGCTTCCTGGTCGGCGAGATCGCCGGCGTCAGCGGCCGGTTCTCGAGCCCCGTGACCACGCCCGAGCGCCGGCACGGCGGGCAGCCGGTGGAGCCCGACGACACCGTCGCGATCCTCGCCGAGTTCGGCGACGGGCTGGTCGGCACGATCGACGCGTCGCTCGTCTCGCCCGGCCGCAAGAACATGCTGAGCTGGGAGATCAACGGCTCCAAGGGCAGCGTGCACTGGAGCCTGGAGCAGCTCAACCACCTGCACGTGCACCGCCGCGGGGGCGGCCGCACGCAGGGCTTCACCGAGGTCATCGTGTGCGAGGCCGACCACGAGCTCGCCGCGCCGTGGTGGCCCAGCGCCCACATCCTCGGCTGGGAGCACGGCCACGCCAACATGCTGGCCCACTTCCTCGACGCGGTCGCCGAGGACCGTCCGGTCGATCCCTACGGCGCGACGTTCGCCGACGGCGCGCAGGCGGCGCGCATCGCCGAGGCCGTGGCGGAGTCCGCCCGCACCGGGACCCACGTCCGCGTGGAGCCGCTCCGGGCGCTCGCCACGTAGCGCCGCGGTGGCTGCGGGGCCGCCGACGCCGGCGGGCCCGCAGCGCCGAACACCGACTTCACCCTGGGACGGCTGCCGCCTCGCGCCGGCGCCTGCCCGCACACGACCCTGCGCGAGGGAGGAGGAGACATGGGCAAGCGACTCGATGGGCGCGTGGTGATCATCACCGGCGGCGCACGGGGGATGGGCGCCGAGGAGGCGGAGCTGTTCCGCTCGGAGGGCGCCCAGGTGCTGATCGCCGACGTCGACGAGGACGGCGGCCGCCGCGTGGCCGACCGCCTCGGCGAGGGCGTCGCGTTCCAGCGGCTGGACGTCGGCGACCCGGCGGGCTGGGAGGCGGTCGTGCAGACCGCGCTGGACCGCTTCGGCAAGCTCGACGCGCTGGTCAACAACGCCGGCGTGTACCGCCGCGCGTCCCTGCAGGAGACGACGCCGGAGATCTACGAGCACCACCACCGCGTCAACCAGCTCGGGGTCTTCCTCGGGCTGCAGGCGGCGATGGGGCCGATGCGCGACGGGGGTGGGGGAGCGATCGTCAACGTGTCGTCGATCTCGGGCATCCGGGCGTTCCCCGACCAGGCGGCCTACGCGATGACGAAGTGGGCGGTGCGCGGCCTGACCAAGAACGCGGCCGTGGACCTGGCGCCGTGGGGCATCCGCGTCAACTCGCTGCATCCCGGCTTCACGGACACCGAGATGATCCAGGAGAACACGCCCGAGCTGAACCAGGCGGCGATCGACGGCGCGCCGCTGCGGCGGGCCGGGCAGGTTGGCGAGCTGGCGCGCGCGGCGCTGTACCTCGTCTCGGACGAGAGCTCGTTCATGACGGGCTCCGAGCTCGTGTGCGACGGCGGGCTGACCCTGTGACGTCCCGGAACCGGGTGCGACGGCGGTCGGACGGACGCATTCGTCACAGCGGCTTGACACGGCGTCGACTCGCTGCGTAGCATCACGTCATCCTGTCATTACAGGACAACAAGCCATCAGGAGGAGACATTGTGCGCTTGAGGAGAGGTCGCGGTCTGGTGACCGCAGGTGTCGTGGGGTTGATGGCGCTGGGCGCCACTGCCTGCGGAAACAGCAACTCGGGTTCGTCGGGCGGCGCGGCCAGTGGTTCCAGTGGCGGCGGCAAGACGTACAAGATCGTCATGTCCAACGGCTTCGTGAGCGTGTGGCGGACGGAGATGCAGGAGCTGGCGAAGGCGATGGCCGCCGGCAACGCGCCCTACAAGGGCCACGTCGACATGAAGGTGGTCGTCTCGGACACGAGCCCGACCGCCCAGATCCAGTCGATCAACAACATCATCGCCACCAAGCCTGATGCCATCCTGATCGACGCGCTGTCGCCGACGGCGCTCAACCCGGTCGTCAAGCGCGCCTGCGCGCAGGGCATCCTGGTCGTGTACTTCGACCAGGTCGGCACGCAGATGGACAAGTGCGCCTACCGCGTGCACAACGACGAGTACGCGCTGTTCCAGAACAACGCCGAGTGGCTGGCCAAGACGCTGAAGGGCAAGGGTCGCGTCCTGCAGGATCTGGGCCTTCCGGGCTCGCCGATCTCGCAGATCGGCACCAAGGCCGCCGCCGACGTGTTCAAGAAGTACCCCGGCATCAAGATCGCGGCCAAGTACGAGGGCAACTACACCCCCGGACCGACCAAGCAGGCGGTCACGCGCATCCTGACGTCGACCAAGAACATCGACGGCGTGTACGGCATCGCCGGCGTCGACGGTGCGGTGCAGGCCTTCCAGGAGACCAACACCAAGATGATCCCGATGACGAACTTCGGGGACATGAGCGTCCGTCTCACGAACCTCATCGAGGCCAACAAGAGCAACGGCCTGCAGTTCAACATGGCCGAGAACGCGCCGACGCTCGCCGGCCAGGCCCTCCAGGTCGCGTGGGCCGCGCTGAACAAGCAGCCGATCTTCGGCGACAAGTTCGGCTTCACGCAGGGTGGCGATCCCAAGGAGGTCTTCATCCCGAAGGTCGCCTACAACACCAACGGCCTCCCGCCGATCGCGGGATTCCAGAAGACCACGTACCAGCAGCTGCTGGACATGTCGAAGGGGCTTCCCGAGCAGACGCTCATCCCCTACGCCCTGCCGCAGTCGCCGGTGCCGTCCAACAAGGTCGTCGGGTCCAGCTGACCCATGTCCCTCCGCGCCCGTCCGCCCTCGCGCCAAGGCGAGGGCGGGCGGACCGTGGTGCCCTTCGACGGAGAACTTCAGCGATGAGCCATCAGGTGGATCCGAACGCCGCGGGCTGGGACCTGCAGGCGCTGGACATGCACAAGTCCTATGGGAAGGTGACGGCCCTGGCCGACGCGACGCTCAAGGCGCGCTACGGCGAGGTGCACGCCCTGCTCGGCGAGAACGGCGCCGGCAAGAGCACCATGTGCAAGATCATCAGCGGCAGCGTCCGCCCGGACGAGGGCCGGCTGCTGCTCGGCGGTGAGGAGATCCGCACGGCGTCGGTCGGCGAGGCCATGCGCCACGGCATCGGCACCGTCTTCCAGGAGCTCAGCCTCCTGCCCGACCTCAGCGTCGCCGAGAACATGTTCATCGGCGGCGGCGCGCCGCGCATGGCCGCCGGCCTCGTCGACCGCCGCGCGGCACGCCGCCGCACCCAGCAGATCTTCGACGAGCTCGGCATCGCCGACATCGACCCGCGCTCGCCGGCCGGCAGCCTGCCGCTGGCCCAGCAGCAGCTCGTGGAGATCGCCAAGGTGATCTCCCGCAAGCCGAAGATCCTGATCCTCGACGAGGCGACCTCGACGCTCCCGCGCCAGGACGTCCTGTGGCTCTTCGACATCGTGCGCCGCCTGCGCGACGAGGGCACCGCCGTCTTCCTCATCTCCCACCGCCTGCGCGAGGCCTTCGAGCTGGCCGACCGCATCACGGTCTTCCGCAACGGGACCGACGCCAAGACCGGCCCGATCGACGAGTTCACCGAGGACTCGCTCGTCGAGGCGATGCTCGGCCGCGAGCTGGGCGGATCGCTGGAGCAGCGCCCGCCCGAGCCGACCCCCGAGGTGCGCCTCGAGGTCCGGGGCCTGTCGGCCGGCACGCGCTTCCGCGACGTGTCGCTCGACGTGCACAAGGGCGAGATCTTCGGCCTGGCGGGCCTCCAGGGCCAGGGCCAGACGCCGCTGCTGCAGGCGCTCTACGGCTGGACGCGCTCCAGCGGCGAGGTCGTGCTCGACGGCAAGGCGCTGGACCTGCGCTCGCCGCGGCAGGCGATCCGCGCCGGCATCGCGCTGGTCCCCGAGGACCGGCGGACCGAGGGCCTGGCCCTGGAGATGTCGATCCGCGACAACCTGACGCTGCCCACGCTGCGCCGGCACATGAGCCTCAAGACGCTCATCTCGCCCCGCCGCGAGGACGCCTTCGCCGAGCACCTCGCGCGCTCGCTGAGCGTCAAGGCCGGCAGCCTGGAGGACGACGTCTCGAGCCTGTCGGGCGGCAACCAGCAGAAGGTGATGCTCGGCAAGGCCCTGTCGGCCGGCGCCAAGCTGCTGCTGTTCGTCGACATCACCCGCGGCGTGGACGTCGGCACCAAGGCGGAGATCTTCGCGCTCATGCGCCGGCTCGCGGGGGAGGGGACCAGCATCCTGTTCTACTCCAGCGACGCCACCGAGCTCGTGAGCATGTGCCACCGGGTCGCGGTGATGTTCGACCACACGATCGCGACGGTGCTCGAGGGCGCGGCCCTCACCGAGCGAAACATCGTCCAGGCGTCCGTCAGCGGGCGCGTCGCCGCCACCACGGAGGTCGCTTCCTGATGAGCACCGCCACGCCCACCGCCAAGAAGGCGTCGGGGATCGCCGGCTCGGTCGAGACCGAGAAGGCCGCCCAGCGCTCGCCGTTCGCCCGCTTCACGCCGCAGCAGATCTCGGGCGCCGTCCCGGCGGTGCTGTTCGTGGTGCTGTTCGTGGTGATGATCTCGGTCCAGGGCCAGTTCTCCAGCTCGCTGCTGCAGACCGTCCTCGAGACGACCGTCCCGCTCATGCTCGTCGGCTTCGGCCAGACGCTCGTGATCCTCACCCGCGGCATCGACCTGTCGGTCGGCGGCATCTTCAGCCTGTCGACCGCGCTGATCGCCACCAAGATGACCGGCGACGGCGACATGGTCCTCTGGATCCCGCTGGTCATCCTGATCGGCCTGGCGGCCGGCGCGATCAACGGCCTGCTGATCGTCCGGACCAGGATGCAGCCCTTCATCGTCACGCTCGCGTCGTGGTCGGTCTTCTCGGGCCTCGCGCTGCTGGCGCTGCCCACCGAGGGCGGCTCCGTCGCGCCGGGCCTGACGTCGGCGCTGAGCGGCTCGGCGCTCGTGCCCAAGGCGCTCATCCTCGCGCTCGTGCTCGTCGTCGTGTGGATCGTCCTGCGCCGGACCCGGTTCGGGACGGCGATCCTCTCGGTCGGCAGCAGCGAGGCCGCCGCCAAGCTCAACGACGTGCCGGTCGACCGGACCAAGATCATCGTCTACGCGCTGTCGGGCATGTTCGCCGCGCTGGGCGCCCTGTACTACGTCGCGGTCCTGACGTTCTCGGGCTCGCCGGTCGCGGGCGACCCCTTCATCCTGCAGTCGGTCGCCGCCGTGGTCATCGGCGGGACCAGCCTCGCGGGCGGCCGGGGGAGCCTGATCGGCACGATCCTCGGCGCCCTCAGCCTCAGCATGATCGCCCAGATCGTGTTCTTCTCCGGCGCCGAGAGCTACTGGAGCCAATTCGTGCAGGGGATGCTCATCCTCGGCGCCGTGCTGCTGTTCGCGGTCGTCGAGCTCGTCATCCGCCGCCGCAACCCGAACGCCACCGAGGAGGCCTGACCACCGTGTCCGTCGCCACCACCGCAGACGCACCGGCCGCCACGCCGGCCGCACGCTCCCGCTACGGCGAGTCCGGCTGGCGCCGGCGCCAGACGCCGATCCTGTTCGCCTGGGGGCTGATGCTCCTGCTGTTCATCGTCGTCAGCATCTTCCAGCCCGGGTTCCGCAGCAACAACAACATCCGGAGCATCATCGACCAGTCGATGATCCTCGGGGTCGTCGGGCTGGGGCAGACGCTCGTCATCATCTGCCGCGGCATCGACCTGTCGGTCCCGGCGATGATGGGCGTGGCGGGCGTCGTGCTGACGCGCCACGGCCAGTCGGGGGGCGACGTGCTCGCCGCGATCGCCGTGATCGTGCCGATCGCCATCGTCCTCGGGCTCGTCAACGGCCTGTCGGTCGCGTTCCTGCGCGCCCCGTCGATCGTCGTGACGCTGGCGACCAACACGCTCGTCCTGGGCGCTCTGCTGGTCTGGACCTCGGGCGCGGGCAGCCAGACCGGCGGCGCGCCGGCCAAGCTGTTCCGCACGCTCTCGACCGGGCACCTCGGCTCGTTCTCGGTGTCGGGCATCGTCTGGCTGGGCGTCGCGCTGGTGGCGATCATCGGCCTCACCGCGACGCGCTTCGGCCGCCACGTCTACGCCGTCGGCAACAACCCGGTGGCCGCGCGGCTCTCCGGCGTCTCGGTGATCCGCACCGTGGTCTCGGTCTACGTCATCAGCGCGCTGTGCTCGGCGCTGGGTGGGATGCTGCTGGCCGGCTACCTCAACCAGACGTTCCCCAACATGGGGTCGGAGTACCTGTTCACCTCGATCGCCGTCGTGCTCATCGGCGGCGCCTCGATCCTCGGCGGCACCGGCAACTACGCCGGGACGATCGCGGGCGCGCTGACGCTCAGCATCCTGGGCGGCGTCCTGGCGATCCTCAACCTCGGGCCCGCGTACCTGCGCATCCTGTACGGGGTCCTGATCTTCACGACGGTGGGTCTGGGCACGCTGCTCGCCCGCCGTGGAGGCGGAAGGCGCGAATGAGCTCAGCCCTCTCGCAGACATCAACCCGCGGCGACGCCGCGAACGCAAAGGAGACGAAGCGATGAAGCTGTCCTTCAACAGCTGGCTGTACGGCTCGGCCTTCGGCTGGCAGCCGACCCGATCCCTCGAAGACACCATCGACACGCTGGCCGAGATCGGCTACGACGGCATCGAGATCGGCGCCGCGGCGCCGCACGGCTACCCGA
Organism: Conexibacter sp.; assembly: GCA_025964055.1. Classification (GTDB taxonomy): domain Bacteria; phylum Actinomycetota; class Thermoleophilia; order Solirubrobacterales; family Solirubrobacteraceae; genus Baekduia. The sequence continues at coordinate 4,786 of JAOPZP010000570.1, read as the reverse complement.
AGTTCCTCAGCGCCGAGCGCCGCACCGAGATCAACCAGCACCTGGAGAGCCGCGGCATGGAGGTCTCGGCCCTCTGCCCCGCCCTCGGCGGCGCCCTGGGCTACAACCCCGCCGCCCCCGAGAAGGAGGAGCGGGAGGCCGGCTTCGAGTACATCTCGGACTGCCTGCAGCTGGCGCACGACCTCAACTGCGACAACGTGATCTGGCTCGCCGGCTGGACGCGCTACGGCCAGGTGCGGTCCGAGGCGTGGAAGCACGCCGTCGACGCGCTGGCCCGTGCGGCCGAGGTCGCCCGTCCGCTGGGCGTCCGCCTGGTGGTCGAGCCGACCTCCGAGGTCTCCGACGTCATCGAGCACGCGGGCGACTCGCTGCGGCTCATGGAGGAGGCCGGCGTCGGCTCCGACGTCGCCGCCGTCATGCTCGACTCGATCCACGTGTTCTACCGCGGCGACGACATCCGCGCGCAGATCCGCGAGGCGGGCGACAGCCTCGGCTACATCCACATCGCCGACGTCGGCCGTGCGGCCCCCGGCACGCACACCGACTTCCGCGGCCTGGTCGACGAGTGCAAGCTCAACGACTACGACGGGTGGCTGTCGATGGAGATCGGCTTCCCCGTGCGCGATCCCAACCCGGACGGGATCACGCGGCAGGCCTTCGAGTACATGACCTCGATCATGGACCCGGAGAACACCCGCATCGCGCCCTGGCGGCGCTCCGCCGTCAAGGCGTAGGCCTCGAGGCGCCGCACGGCGGCGTCTGCGCAGCAGTCCTCAGTGAAGCAGCAGGCGATCGGCCCCGCACGTGGGGCCGGTCGCCCCCTGCGCCCATCCAGAACGGGAGATGCAATGAGCGGCTTCAGGTATTCCTACGACCAGCTCGTCTACTACGGCGAGGACATCGAGCAGTCGATCGACCGGCTCGCGCGCTTCGGCTACGACGCCATCGAGCTCGCCGGCGAGCCCGCGGACTTCGACGGCGCGGCCGTGCGCCGCCACGCCGAGCAGGCCGGCATCGCCGTCGGCTCGATCTGCTCGATCTACACGGCCGAGCGCGACCTCAGCCACCCGGACGCCGCCGTCCGCGCGAGCGCGCTGGACTACGTCAAGTCCGTCGCCGACCTCGCGGCCGAGGTCGGCGCGCCGACGATGATCATCGCCCCCAACGCGGTCGGCCGGCTCGCGCCGCTGTCCTCCGCCGAGGACGAGCGCGCCTGGGCGATCGAGGGCCTCCGCGCCGGCGGCGAGTACGCCGCCTCGGTCGGCGTCAACCTCACGCTCGAGTGCTGGAACCGCTACGAGACCTACTGGCTCAACCGCCTCGACCAGGCCGTCGAGCTGTGGAACGCGACCGGGCTGACCAACGGCGGCGTGATGGGCGACACGTTCCACATGAACATCGAGGAGGACTCGATCGCCGGCGCGCTGCGCCGCGTCGGGCCGCTGCTCAACCACATCCACCTGGCCGACTCCAACCGGGCCGCGCCCGGGCAGGGGCACGTCGACTTCGCCCCGATCCTCGAGGCGCTGCGCGACATCGACTACCAGGGCTACGTCACGTTCGAGCTCCTGCCGCCCTCGGCGGACCCGTTCGGCGTGATGCGCGCCGGCGGCCACCAGGACTTCTTCGATCGCTTCACCGAGCAGGCGATCACCCGCGTCAAGGCCGTCGAGGCCGAGCTGGCGGGGGTCTGACCATGCGCTTCGGTGCCTCGTCGTTCATCTGGGTCTCGCCGTTCTCGACGGCGGAGGCCGCCGGGCTGGCCGCGCGCGTGGCCGGCCTCGGCTTCGACATCATGGAGATCTGCATCGAGGATCCCGCGCAGGTCGACGGCGCCGCGGTCCGCGCCGCCGCCGAGGCCGAGGGCCTCCAGGTCTCGGTCTGCGGGGCGTTCGGGCCCGACCGCGACGTCTCGCACGACGACCCGGCGATGCGCCGGGCCGGGGTCGAGTACCTGCGGACGTGCATCGACCTCGCGGTGGCGACCGGCTCGCCGCACGTCGTCGGGCCGATGTACTCGGCCACCGGCAAGGCGCGCCTGCTCCCCGACGACGAGCGCGAGCGGCAGCGGGGCTGGGCGGCCGAGGGCCTGCGCGAGGCCGGCGAGTACGCGGCCGAGCACGGCATCCGGCTGGGCATGGAGCCGCTGAACCGCTTCGAGACCGACCTCGTCAACACGACCGAGCAGGGCCTGGACCTCTGCGCGCGGATCGGGCTGGACAACGTCGGCCTCCTCCTCGACACGTTCCACATGAACATCGAGGAGAAGGACGTCGGCGCGGCGATCCGCGCGGCGGGCGACCGGATCGTGCTCTTCCACGCCTGCGAGAACGATCGCGGGACGCCCGGGGCCGGGCACGTGGACTGGGCGACGGTCGCCGACGCGCTCGCCGACGCCGGCTACGACGGCGACGTCGTCATCGAGTCGTTCACGCCGGAGATCCAGGAGATCGCCCGCGCCGTGTCGACGTGGCGCCCGGTCGCCGCGTCGGGCGACGCGCTGGCCGGCGACGGCCTGCGGTTCCTGCGCGAGCGGTTGCGCGTGCCGGTGACGTGATGCGGCGCGCCGTGCGCGCCGTGGTGTTCGACCTCGACGGGGTGCTGGTCGACTCCGAGCCGGTCTACGAGCGGGCGTTCATGGCGTACCTGGCGGAGATCGGCCGGCCCGAGCTGGCCGGCTGGTACCCGAACACGCTGGGGCGCCGGCGGGCCGACTTCGCCGGCGCGCTCGCCCGGGCCCTCGGTGGTGCCGATCCGGACGCGGTCGTCACCGGCCTGCGGGCGAGCGTGGAGCGGGCCGCGGTCGAGCCGATCGTGGCGATGCCCGGCGTCCCGGACGCGGTGCGGCGCATCGCGGCCGGCCGGGTCGTCGGCCTGGCGACCTCGAGCGGGCGGCCCGTCGCCGAGCGCGTGCTCGCCGACCTGGCGATCGAGGACGTCTTCGCCGCTGTGGCGACGGGTGACGAGGTCGCGCGGGGCAAGCCGGACCCGGAGCTGTACCGGCTCGCGATCGCCCGCCTGGGGATCGATCCCGCGTGGGCGCTCGCCATCGAGGACACGCCCGCGGGCGCCCGGGCCGCGAAGGCCGCCGGCCTGGAGGTCGTCGCCATCCCCAACGCCCACACGCGCGGGATGGACTTCGCGATGGCGGACGCCGTGGTCGCCGACCTGCACGCCGCGGCGGAGCTCATCGGGGCGCGGCCGCCGGGGCGTCGAGGCCCCGGCGGCTGCGGGCCTATCTAGGCGGGCTGCACCACGGCGACGTGGTTGCCGTCCGGATCGCGCAGCATGAACAGGAGCGGCGCGCCCGGGCTCGTCATCGGCTCGGGGTCGAGGTCGATGCCGCCGATGGCGGTCAGGCGGGCGTGCTCGGCCAGGACGTCCGGCGTCTCGACGCCGATCGCACCGCCACCGGGCGTGCCGCGCATCGGCGGGTTCAGGGCGAGCCGGGCGGTGGAGCCGGGCGGGGCCACCTCCACCCAGCGCATCTCGCCGTTCTCGCCGAAGCGCGTGTCGCTGCGGAGCTCGAAGCCCAGCTTCTCGGTGTAGAACGCGATGGCCGCGTCCTGGTCGGCGACGGTGAACATGGCGACGCCGATGCTGGTGACGGTCGTGGGAGCCTGCGTGCTGTTGGTCATGGTGCCTAGACGACGCCTGAGCGTGGAACTCATCGGTCGTCGCACGGCAGCTCGACGGACTGCGCTACCTGCGCCTCGGCGGTCGTGGTGGTCGAGCATGATCCCCGCGAAGAACCACGTACCCGCGCGTGGTTGGTAGCCCAGCGGTCCGCGAGGGCAACGGGCGCGTGACCTTGCGTGCGTCGCCGTCGTCTGGGGGATGATGCTCTCTGTGAAGCCTCGGGGTGTGGTGAGCCGAGCGGCGCTGAGCGCGCTGGCGGTGCTCGGCGTCTGCGTGCCGAACGCGGGCGCGGCGTGGAGCAGCCCCGCGGTGCTGGTCACCGGTGACGAGGGCAGCCTGCTCGCGACGGTGATCCGGCCCGAAGGGACCCTGCGCGCGGCGATCGGCGATACACGGCGAGGCATCGCCATGGGGCTCACCGACGCGACCGGCCCCGCGGCGTTCAGCGATCCGCTCGTCGCGCTGCGCACGCCGGCGGCGGTCGCGCAGGTCGCCCTGGCGGCCGACGGCAGCGGCGTCGCGCTGCAGGTGCAACGGCAGGCCTCGTCGAGCGTCGTCGGATTCGACGCCGCGGGGACGCTGCGGCCACCGCTGGCGCTCGACGACGTCGGCGGCGCCGCCGTGGCGGTGTCGCCGGGCGGCGCTGCAGGCGCGGCGTGGATCGCCAAGACGCCCCAGGGCTACGCGGTCGTCGGCGCGTTCCGCGATCCCGGGGCGACGACGTTCGGCGCGCCGGTGCGGGCCGGCTACGCGGCGGCGCGCGACACCATCGTCCAGATCGGGATCGGCGACCGCGGCGAGGCCGTGGTCTCGTGGCAGGTCAACGGCTTCCCGTCGGCCGTCGCGGCGGCCGTGCGCCTGCCGGGCGCCGGCTTCTCGAAGGCGCGGTTCGTCAGTCGCGGGGCGACCGACGCCCAGCTCGCCGTCGGACCGGGCGGCCAGGCGATCCTGGCCACGCCGCACGGCGCCCAGCTCGACGTCTCGGTCAAGCCGCCCGGCGCCGCGGCCATGCCGGTCGCGCGCAGGATCGATCGCGGGCAGGGCTTCGCCACTGGCGTCGCCGCCTCGGGCGAGCGCCAGGTCGCCATGGCGTGGCTGGCCGCGCCTGCGCGGCGCGGCCGCGCGCGGGTCCGGGTCTATGCGGGCG
>JAOPZP010000557.1 GCA_025964055.1 Conexibacter sp. | reverse complement strand
CCAGCTCCATCGCCTGCACGAGGTTCATGGAGATGTTGTGCTCGCGCGAGCCGCCGCCGACCGAGAAGACGAGCATGCCGTCCTTCTCGTTGATGCGCGACGTGCGCAGCCAGGCGCTGTAGCTGGTCTCCCAGCCCTCGTCGTTGACGCGCGCCGTCAGCTCGCTGACGTTGTCTGACGGCGTGTAGCTCTCGATGTGCGCGATCTTGCGGAAGTCGTTGACGGCGTGCGACGCGTGGCCTGCGCCACCGCCCACGCCGATGATGAACAGGCGACCGCCGCGCTCGCGGATCGCGGCGATCCCGGCGGCCATGCGTTCCATGTCGTCGCGCGGGATGGTTCCGGCGATCTCGGCGACCTCGTCCAGGTAGGTGGCGGCGTAGCTCATCGGTCAGCAACGTACTGAAACGGCAACCCGTCGGCGACGTCGGCCAGTGCCGGGGCGTCCACGTCGCGCTGGGAGACCTGGAGCTCTCCGGCCGGAACGGGCCAGTCGATCCCGAGCGCGGGATCGTCGTAGGCGATCTCGCGCTCGGTTCCTGGGTCGTAGTAGGCGTCGAGCTTGTAGACGACGTCGGCGACCTCCGAGACCACGCAGAACCCGTGCGCGAAGCCGGGCGGCGCGTAGAGGACGTGGAGGTTCTCGTCGGTGAGGTCGTAGCCCTCCCAGTGCCCGTAGGTCGGCGAGCCGCGGCGCAGGTCCACGAGCACGTCGTGGACGTGGCCGCGGGCGCAGCGCACCAGCTTGCCGGCGCCGCGCCCGACGGTGAAGTGCAGGCCCCGCAAGACGCCGCGGCTGGAGCGCGAGTGGTTGTCCTGCACCATCTCCTCGTGGATGCCCAACGCCATCAGGTCGCTGCGGCGGTAGGTCTCCACGAAGAAGCCGCGGTCGTCGGCGAAGACCCTCGGGGCCAGCAGGCGCGGGCCGTCCAGCCTGGTGGGAAGGAGCTCGAAGGGCACGGCCGGGCAGCCTAGCGGCGGCGCGGGAGCCGGCGCCGCAGCAGCTCGCGCAGGTGCCGGGCCGAGTAACGCACGCCGTCCAGGTCCGCCAGGATGCGGCGGGCGTTCACCAGCTCGACGTCGCGGGCCGCGAGCTGGGCGCGCAGCCGGTCGGCCGTCCGGCCTTCGCCAGACAGCTGCGACCGCAGCCGCTCGGACAACAGCGTCGCGTTCTCGTCCTGACGGCGCGTGACGCGCCGCGGCTCGGTGTGGACCTCGTAGAGCTCCAACGGCCGGTGCATCACGTGGATCCAGTCCTGGAAGGCGGTCTCGAACGCCAGCAGCCGACGGACGCCTGCATGGTCCAGGCCCGCGGCGAGCGCCCAGCCCTCGGGGATCACGACGTCGTCGAAGAAGATCAGGCCCGGCAGCGCGTCGCCGGTCAGCGCGCGGATGATGGGCTGCAGGTACTCGGCGGCATTGCGCACGACCGCGAAGCGCACGAACGCCACGGGCACGGGCCACGGGAACGTCCACTCCCAGTCGACGAGCACGCGGCGGCCACCGTCGCGCGGGCTCACGAGGTTGCCCAGGCCGAAGTCGTAGAGCCCCGGCATGAGGCAGCGTTCGACGCCGGCACGTCCGGCGCGGCCGTCGGGATCGAAGGCCGCGGCGAAGCCCTCGTCGTCATGGGGTCGGCCAGCACGCCGGGCAACTGGTCCAGCAGGGTGAGGACGTCGTCGATCTCGGCCTGCGCGGCGGCGAAGCGGCGTTCGCAGAGGCGGCGCTCGAGGCGCGCGAGCGACGTCTGGCCCGCGACGTGCTCGATGCGCAGCTCCCGCTCGCCGGCATGCAGGATGCGCGGCAGCGCGAAGGCGTCGCCGGCGGCGGCGGCGAGCACCGCGTGGCGCTCGGCCAGCGTGCCCAGCCGCGGCGGCCGGCCCGCGGGATCGGCGCTCGACGGACCGCGCTTGACGACGTGCAGGCCATCGCCGTCCTCGACGATGAGCGTCTCCAGGCGCCACGGCGCACGTCGCAGCAGGTTGCTCTTGGCCAGCAGGACGGTCATGCCGGCACGTCGACGACGAACGAGTTGGCGAACGAGCCCATGACGCCCTCGTCGAGCAGGGCGCGCGTCAGCAGCGCCTCGTTGATCAGCGGCAGCCGCGGGCGATGCCACGGGATCAGCCCGCCGAGCTCGGCCGCGTGCACGTCGAGCCGCTCCAGCGCGTCCTCGTGCAGCACGAGCTCAGGCATCTTGTAGTCGGGGAACGGCAGGTGGAACGTCGGGTCGCCGAAGCCGGCGGCGTCCATCTGGCGCCGGATCTCCTCGCGCCAGAAGGTGCGGGCCCCGGCGTAGTCGGGGTAGCCCTCGACGCCGGCGAGCGCGCCGTGGTGCAGGTGGTCCTCCTCGGCGCCGGCGAGGTACTGCACGCCCAGCTTGTTCTCGATCGCCAGCAGCAGGCGGCCGCCGGGGCGCACGAGGCCGCGCAGCAGGCCGAGGAAGCGCTCGAACGGCGCGACGAAGCGATCTTCGTCGTCGCCGGCCAGGAACACGCCGGTGTACTCCCAGACGCCGATGCACACGACGATGTCGACGGGCTCGGTCAACATGATGGTGTCGAGTCCGCCGACGAGGACCGTGAGGTTGTCGCGGTCGGCGTAGCGCCGGGCGATCACCTCGCCCCGCGTGGCGAACTTCTCGTTGGCCAGCACGTGGCCGGCGCGGTCGCAGAGCAGGCCCGTGACCGCCCCGCAGCCGGCGCCGACCTCGAGCACGGTGGCGTCGGCCGGGATGTCGGCCCACGACAGGACCATGCGTCGCTGCGGCGACAGGTGGTACTGCATCAGCCACTCGGGCGCGGTGGCCAGGATCGCGTCGACCTCGGCGCAGCGCTCGCTCTCGGGACGATCGAACAGGGCGTGCAGCGTCGCCTCGCAGCCGTCGAACGCAGCCTCGGCGGTGTCCTCCAGGACGTGGATCGGCACATGCCCGACCCGCCGTTGCGACCCGTTCTCCCCGCGAAGGCGGGGCCCCTGGTCACTCCGGTGGTCGAACATCGCGTGGCAAAACTAGCAGCGCCCCGAGGCTCGCAGCCGCGCCAGCCGCTCGCCGATACTAACTATTCCGTTAGTCAGGATGTCAGCGTGGTGACCGGTGCGCTGCCCTGTAGGGTGGCCGTACGTGGCCGCACCGCTTCGCCGTGTCCGCTTCGCCCTGGGCCGGGCCTACGCCCGCCTGTGGCGGCTGGCCGACGGCGGTCTGGCGCGGATCGCCCCGGGATCGGTGCGCGCGCAGCGCGCGCGGCCGCGGCTGCCCGGCGCCCCGCTGCACCGCCGCTACGGGCTGCGTGAGGGCCGGCCGGTCGACCGCTTCTACATCGAGCGCTTCCTTGGTCGGCACGCCGCCGACATCCGGGGACGCACGCTCGAGCTGCTCGACGCGACCTACTCGCGCCGCTTCGGCGGCGACGCGGTGCAGCGCGCCGAGGTGCTCGACCTCGATCCCGACAACGCGGCGGCGACGCTGCGCGGCGACCTGGAGACCGGCGACGGCGTCCCGGTGGGCGCGTTCGACTGCTTCGTCTGCACCCAGACGATCTCCATCACCTACGACGTGGCGGGCGCGCTGGACACCGCCTACGCGGCGCTGGCGCCCGGCGGCGTGCTGCTGCTCACCGTGCCGGGCATCTCGCACCAGGCCGAGCCCGACGGCGAGCGCTTCCCCGATCACTGGCGGTTCACGTGGCGGGCCGTGGATCGGCTGCTGACCGAGCGCTTCGGCCAGGGGAACGTGGCCGTGCACGCGGAGGGCACGGTCGCGGCCTGCGCCGCGTTCCTCTACGGCGTCCCGGCGGCCGAGGTCGATCCGGCCCACCTGGACCCGCACGACCCCGACTACGAGATGGTCATCTGCGCGCGGGCGGTCAAGCGGGAGCCGGCGCCGGAGCGGCCGTGACGTCGATCTCCGTCGTGGCGACCAGCGACATGCTGCGGTCGTAGACCCCGCTGCCGTTGAGGCGCGGCAGCTCGGCGACGACGCGGTAGTGCCCGGCGGGCAGGTT
>JAOPZP010000540.1 GCA_025964055.1 Conexibacter sp. | reverse complement strand
ATCCAGTCGAGGATCTCCTTCTGGTGGTGGCCGCGATGGATCGAGGCGCCGACGACGATGCCGTCGAGCCCGGTCGGGTCGACCGCCGCGCCCGTCCGGCTGACGCGGGCGTCGACGCCCTGCTCGCGCAGGGTCGCGCCGATGCGCTCGGCGATCTTGGCGGTGTGGCCATGGGTGCTGGCGTAGAGCACCAGCACCAGGGGGCGAGCGGACATGTCTAGACCGCGGCCGGCTCGACCGGCCGCGTCGTTGCGGTGGCCGGGCGGCGGCGCAGCCCGGACCGGCCGAGCAGGCCGGCGGCCAGGACGATGAACCCGATGCCGCTCAGCAGGAGCGCCAGTCCCATGACGATCGCGAAGAGGCCGACCTGCGACGCGAAGAACGAGGTGTTCAGCGCAGTCGTCAGCGCGGTCTCGCTGATCCAGACCTGCCGGGCCTGGTTGCTCTGCGGCTGACCCGTCTTGGGGTCCTTGACCGCCTGGGCGGGCAGGTTGGTGCCCTTGCCGTCCGCCGTGGCGTACTGCGGCATCTGGGCATAGGTCTTGCCGCCGGTCGCCTCGAGCGCGTGAATGCGCATGTAGCTGGCAAAGCACTTGGCGTCGGTGCCGTTGGTGATGGCCTTGCCCGCGACGTCGCAGGTCGGGAGCGTGACGTTCTTCAGCCCCGACGCCTTGACCGCCGCGGCCATGAGCGACGGCTTCATGTCGGGCGTGCCGACGATCTGCTCGCGCTTGACGTCGGTGCTCACCTCGTGACGACCGGTGATGCCGATGACGATCGCGCCGGCGCCGAAGGCGAGGAGGACGAGACCGGCGAGGATGCCGCCGAGGCGGAAGGGACGTGGCATGGCGAAGCTCCTTGAGACGAACGGATAGGACGAGCCAGGAGCATGCGCGCCGGCCGGCCGCGGGGCATCGGCAGCCGCCCGCAGCATGGCTGCGGGTTTTCCCGCACCTCGCCGTGGGGGACTGCGGATGGCAGGGCGTCGCCGCGCGCCTACGCTCGGGCGGTGGACCACCGCAGACAGCCCGCAGGCGCAGTCACCCGAGTGGTCATCGCCCACGCCACGGTCGCCGGGCGGCTCGCCCTGCGCATGTTGATGGAGAACGAGCCGGAGCTGGAGCTCGTGGCCGCGGCCGCCACGGCGGCCGATGCCGGCCGGGTCGCGCGCGAGCGGCACGCCGACTTCCTCGTCTTGTACGAGGGCCTGCTCGCCACGGGCCGCACGGGCGTGCTCCCCGCGGCATGCACCGTCGTGCTCCTCGGGATGGAGGGTCGGCCGGCGGCCGGGACGGCAGCGCTGATCCCCGGCGCTCGCCGGTACGTCCTCTGGGACCGCGCCGCCGAGGATCTCCCACCCGTGCTCCGCGGCCGGGCCACGCCGACGGTGTCGCCGGCGTGACAGACCCACCGGCGAGCTACCGAGAAGCCGATGCCGCGGCGGCGCCGCCGGTGGCCGCGCTCACCCGGCGCACGGGCAGCCGGACCTCCAGGGTCGTGCCCTCCCCCGCGCCCGAGCTGACCGTCAGCGTCCCGCGCGCCAGCGCGATGCGCTCGCGCATCCCGACCAGGCCGTAGCCGGTGACGCCCTGCTGTTCATCGAACCCTCGTCCGTCGTCGGCGACGAGGACGACGACCGCGTGCTCCTCCTCGCTCACGGCGATCCGCACGTGGTCGGCGGCGGCGTGCTTGACCGCGTTCGTGAGCGCCTCCTGCACGATGCGGTAGACCGACTCCTCGAGCTCGGGGACGTGCCGGGTCGCGGCGCGGCCGGACTCGAAGTCGAGGTCCACGACGAGCTCGACCGGCAATCCGCTGGTGGCCCGGACGCGCTCGACCAGCCCGGTCAGCGCGGCGCCGGTGCCGATCTCGTCGAGGGCGGCAGGACGGAGGTCGGCGATCAGCGCGCGCAGGTTGGCGATGCCGCCCGTGACGAGCTCGATCGCCTGGTCCAGCGCCTCGTCGCGCCGGCCAGGATCCTGGCTGCGCCGCGCGCCCGACAGCAGCACGCGCAGGCCGCCGAGCTCCTGCAGCGTCTCGTCGTGCAGCTCGCGCGCCCACCGGCTGCGCTCGGCCTCCGACGCCCGGATGCTGCCGTCCAGCGAATGCGAGGCGACGCTCTGGCCGGTCGCCACCGCCGTGGCGGCGGTCGCGGCGAAGGCCTGCAGCAGGCGCTCGTCGTCGGCGCTGAACTCCGGGCCGCCCTCCAGGCGATCGAACGCCGCGAGGACCCCGACCGCTCGCCCGCGATGCACCAGCGGGACCATGAGCCCGGTTTGCGCGTTGAGGTCGGCGGCGATCAGCCGGCCGACCCGGCGGTTGAGGTCGGTCAGGCGCTCCGGGCGCCGCGAGCGGAGCACCGCGCCGAGCGCCGACTCGTCCACCGTCGCCCGGCGGCCTACGAGCCCGTCGGGCACGACGCCGGCCGCCGCGACCACCTCGAGCTCCTCGCCGGCCAGCAGCGCGATCATGACCGTGCGCGCGTCCACCAGGGCGCGGCCGCGCTTGGCCAGCAGCTCGAGGATGCGGTCCAACTCGATCTCGCCGCCGATCGCGCTGGAGATCTCCGCGGTCGTGTCCAGCGCGCGCACGGTCCGCTCCAGCTGGTCGCGGCGCGCGGTGGCCTCGTGGTACAGGCGCGCGTTGGCCACCGCGATCGCGGCCCAGTCGGCCAGCACCACCATCGCCTCCTCGTCGACGTCGGTGAAGTCCGATCCCGGCTTGCTGGTCAGGTACAGATGACCCCAGGCGACGCCGCGCACGAGGATCGGGACGCCGAGGAAGTTGCCCATCGGCGGATGGCTGAGCGGCAAGCCGTAGGACTGCGGATGCGCGCCGACGTCCGACAGCCGCAGCGGCCGCGGATCCTTGATCAGCAGCCCGAGCACGCCGTGGCCGCGGGGCAGGTCGCCGATGGCCGCTCGCGTGCGGGCGTCGATGCCGCTGGTCAGGAAGCGCTCGAGCCCCTCGTGCCGCTCGTCGAGGATGCCAACCGCGGCGTACGCGGCGCTCGTCAGCTCCCGCGCGACCTCCAGCATGCGGGCGAGGACCGCATCCAGGTCCAACTCGGAGAGCAGCCCCCGGCCGACGTCCATGAGCCGGCTAAGGGTCTGGGCGTCCATCGCTACGGGCTGGGCGGATGCCGCGGTGATCTCTCGGATTGCACCGATGCTACGCCCAATGTCGCAGGGAGGCGGGTGCTCGCCGCGGTGGGAACGCCGCTCAGGGCAGCTTGCTGGCGATCACGTCGAGCTGCTCGATGGTCGGCTGCTCGAACAGCGTCCCGGCGTTCTCCATCAGCGCCGCCGCCACGCGGCCCGACAGATGCGCCTGGCGGCCGGAGTCATCGGGGAAGACGTCGAATATCCCGAACGTCGACGGCCCGAGGCGCACGGCGAACCACGCCGTGGTGTCGGGCTCCTGCTCGACGAGCGACAGCCCGTCCTGGAGGAACCGAGCGACGTCGTCCTCCCGTCCCGGCATCGCCTCGATGCGGACGAGGAGCCCCTTGGTCACCGTGTTGGTGGTCGTGGCCATGCGTGCCTTTCGCTGCGGGGTGGGCGCGGCCGCCGGCCCGCTGCCCATTGCTCATGCTCGGGTTCCTTCCGACGGATGGGGGTTGCCGCTCGGTCGGCGGCCCTACCACGGGCCACGCGGGCCCCAACCTCCGTGTCGCAGCCGGACGTCGGAGCTGCGACACCCCGCCACGCGGCGCATCGGGCGGTGTCTCGCTGTCGAGGCCGCTGACCGCCGGGCAGCAGCGGCCCTACCCGCCGTGAGGTCCTGAGCAGGAGCTGAGCCACACGGCCCGTGGCCGATCATCCGACGCCGCTCGTGCGCGGGTCGATCGCCGCGCCGCGCAGGCGCAGCTCGAAGTGCAGGTGCGGGCCGGTGGCCCGGCCCGTGGCGCCGACGCGGCCGACGAGCGCGCCCGCGGAGACGCAGGCGTGGCGGCGCACGGCGATCGAGGACAGGTGCGCGTACCAGGACGTCAGACCGAGCCGGTGGGCGACGACCACGAGGTTGCCGTAGCCGCCGGCGTCCCAGCCGGCGACGACCACGCAGCCCCGGCCCGCGGCCGCTACGGGCTCGCCGGCGCCGGCGACGTAGTCCAGCCCGGGATGGAACCACGTGCCGCGCGGGCCGAAGCCGTCGCCGATCGGCGCCGCGATGGGAGCGCGCAGGCGCAGCGGGGAGATCGGCGGTGCGCGACGCAGCGCGG
>JAOPZP010000476.1 GCA_025964055.1 Conexibacter sp. | reverse complement strand
TCAAGAAGGCCTCGGCCTCGGGGCGCCCGCTGCGCGAGGTGGCGCTGGAAGAGGGCGTCGACGCGAAGCTGTACGACGACACGATCGACCTGCGGCGGATCGCGGCGGGGAACCAGGCGTAGGGAGCAGCTCCACGAGGATCCGGGTCACCTTTCCCCTCATATGCGAGGGAAAGGTGACCCGGATCAGCCGAGGAGCCGGCGGATGTGGTGGGCGCATCGCTCCGGCTCCTTGGTGATCTGGTTGTAGGTGAAGCGGACGACGGTGTAGCCGGCGAGCGTCAAGGTCTGGTCACGGGCGCGGTCGGCCTCGAAGGCCGACCGCGTCGAGTGGTAGGTGAAGCCGTCGGTCTCGACGACGAGCTCTGTGCCCGGCCAGTGGAAGTCCACCAAGAAGCCGGCGAGCGTGACGTTCGCCTGCGGCACTGGCAGCTGGTGGTCATCGCAGAGCTGGAGGAACCGTACCTCGAGGGTGCTCCGCAGGTCGGCGGGACCCTCGCCGTGAAGGTCATCAAGAAGCCGCCGGAGCGCAGGCGCCCCGTGCTGGCGACGATGCTCAACGAGGCACCGACGGACAGCGACGAGATCGAACAGTCCCAGGCGCGCCGACTGCGCGATGACGTCCTCCATCGCCCGAGGTCGCAGAACTGGTGCGAGATCCAGGAGCGTCCGCGCCACCGTGGTGGTCGGGATGCGGTCATCGATCGTCGTCTCCCAGGCGCGGAGAGTGCCCACGCGATGCAGGCGAACCCGCTTGGGGTCCGGATCGCGCGCGGACCGCGATGGCGTCGACACGTGGATCAACAAACCCCTCGAGGGCATCAGTCCCCAGTGCGCGCCCGCGTCGCCATGGCTGAGCACCGCCCGCTTGCCGGAGGCCAGGACGGCCGCCCGCCAGCGACCCTCCCGCGACAGCAGGCGATGGCCGATGGCGTACACGCCACGGTGCCGGCGATGGAGCCGGCCGATGCTCAACCGGTACTCGATTGCGCTGTCGCCGAGTCCGAGCGCGCGCAGCTCGTCCGACGAGGCCACGGCGTGATGTTCAGCCGCGAACTCTGCGATCCGCCGTTCGAGGTCACCTTTCCCCTCCATATGAGGGGTTAGGTGACCCGGACCGAAGATTCGCCCCCCAGCGCCCGCGGCGCGTACGCGCCCGGACGCCTACCCCAGCCCCGACCCCAGCCGCGCGAACGCGCGCCGCACCGCCGCCGCCGCCGGCTTCGGCCGGCCCGCGTAGTCGAAGAGGCCCTTGGTGTTGAGGCCGCGCTGGATGTTGATGTCCGGGACGACGGAGCGGATCGAGCCGCCGGCGAAGCTCGGCGACACGCCGAAGTCGCGCAGGTTCCACACCACCATCCCGGACAGCTGGGGCAGCGCGCGGTAGGTCGCGATGTGGCGGCGCAGCAGCCAGGACTGGTAGGCGTAGCCGCCCGGGGCGTCGGTGGCGTTCATCGCGTTGGCCTCCGCCCCGAACTCCGACACCAGCAGCACCTTGCCCCGGAAGGTCCGGGTGAAGCCGACGGCCGTGTCGTGCAGGCGCGACGCGATCTGCGCGCGCGTCTCGTCGGCGCCCTCGTACCAGCCGACGTAGTTGGTCAGCGCGACGGCGTCGACGTCGCGGTAGATCCTGCCGGGCACGGCCGGCGGGTGGGCGCCCCACAGGTCGACGGCGACCAGGCGGCCGGGGTCCTCGCGGTGCAGCTCGCGCGCCATGTCGGACACGTACGCGACCTGCGACGCGTCGTGGCCGTTGCCGGCGATCTCGTTGACCAGGTTCCAGGCGATGACCGACGGGTGCAGGCGCTCCTGACGCACGCTGACCCGCACGCGCTCCCGGGCGGCGTGCGCCAGCGCCGGGGTGTGCGATGTCCACGCGCCCGGCGCGTCGACGGGGCCGACGCCCTGCCAGACCACGATGCCGGCGCGGTCCAGCCGCTCCAGCAGCGGCGGCGACAGCGCATGCTGCGCACGCGTCGCGTTGGCGCCGATCGCGCGGAGGTCGCGCACGATCGCGTCCATGTCCGCGCCGGTCAGGCCGTCGCCGTCGCCCGCGGCGTCCTCGTGGATCGACGCGCCGTGCAGCCGCAGCCGCCGGCCGTTGATCATCATCTTGGCCCCGGCACGCGAGATCTGGCGCAGGCCGACGGTGTCGTCCCACGCGCCTTCGCCGGGCACCGCCAGCTTCAGCTCGTACAACGACGGCGATCCCGGCGCCCACAGCGCCGGCTGCTGCACGACCGCGCGCGCGGTCACGCGGCGCTCCTCGCCCGGCCCGACCCGCACCTCAGGGAACACCAGGGCCGGGCCACGGCCGTCGTGGCGCAGCGTGCCGCGCACCCGGAGGGTGCGCGTCCCCTCGGTCCTGTTGTGCACCACCACGTCCACGTCGACGACGGCGGTGCCGCGGTACAGCCGCGTCCGCACGCCCGGCGCCTCGAGCTCGCTGGGCGCCAGTGGGCGCAGCGTCACCTCGCGGTTGATCCCGCCGTAGTTGAACCACGTCCGATGCCAGCCGTCGCGCTTCTGCCGCGTCGGGAAGCGGTAGTCGGCGCGCACGACGAGTCGGTGCGCGACGCCCTCGCGCAGCCGCAGCCGGAACTCGAACGGCAGGTAGGCGCCCGTGTGGGTGCCGATCTGCTGCCCGTCGAGCCACACCGTCGCGACGTGGTGGACCGACTCGAAGCGCAGCGC
>JAOPZP010000472.1 GCA_025964055.1 Conexibacter sp. | reverse complement strand
ACGTCGATCGCGCCGCGGTCGGCCAGGGCCTCCAGCGCGTCGTCGGCGCCGTCGACGGCCTCCACCCACGCCTCGACGGCGCGGCGCGCCGCGACCTCCAGGACGTCGGGGGCGAAGCGCCCGTCGGCCAGCGCGAGATCAAGCGCGGCGGCACGCGCGTCGGCGTCGAGCACCGCCGGCGCGATCTCGGCCACGGCCACGCCGGCGGGGACCGCGTCGGCCACGGCGGTCTCGACCAGCGCGCTGTCGCGCACGCGGTCGTCGCCCCACGGCACGGCGATCAGCTCGTCGAGCAGGTGATGGCGGCCCTCGGCCTCGGACTCGATCGACAGCAGCCGCCAGCGCTCGCCGGGCGGGTGCAGCGTCCACCACTCCTGCAGCGTCGTGGAGGGGTCGGTCTCGCCCTGGCGCAGGATCGTGCGCCCGTGCTGGTCGACCACGTAGTCGTCCAGGTGGGCGGTGACCCGCACGACGACGCGGTCCTCGTCCTCGCCGTCGCGGTTGACCAGCCCGACGTACTCGACGGTCGGGTCGCCCTTGGGCTCGCAGCGGTTCTGCCAGCCCTTGCGGCGGAAGTCCTCCAGGCGCCGGCGCCACTCGACCATCAGGTCGGGGCCGACGAGCGCCTCCAGCCCGGCGACGTCGTTGACCGACCAGCGGCGCTGGATCTCGTGGAAGAGCTCGATCGTCGCCGCGCGCACGGTGTCGGGCGCGAAGTCCTCGTCGTCGGTGGCCGCCTCGTAGGCGGCCAGCTCGGTGGCGCGCACGCGGTCGTTGCGGGCGCGGCGGTAGCGCATCGTCGCGATCAGCCCGCCGACCAGGAAGACGAGCACCGCGGCCACGATGAGCAGGATGAAGATGACGGAGATCCCGCCTCCGCCGCCGCCCACGTAGACGCCGCCGCCACCGCGGCCACCACCGCCGAAGCCGCCGCCCCCGCCACCACCGCCCCCGCCGAAGCCGGAGCTGCCGCCGCCGGCGGCCGCGAGGAAGAAGCTGATCGAACTGCTCATCGATCCCCCAGGGTACGGGTACGCATGGAGAACCAACGTCCCACGGGAGGGAGAAGGTCAGATGTCCACCGGAGCCATCATCGCCATCGTCGTCATCGTGCTGCTCGTCATCGCAGCGGTCGCCTACGCGCTTCCGCGCGCGCGCGCCCGGCAGCGCGAGCGCCAGATCGGCCGCCGCCGCGAGGAGGTCGCCGGGGCGCACCGCGAGGTCGCCGAGGAGCGCCTGGCCGAGGCCGACCGAGCCGAGCGCGAGGCCCGCGCTCAGCGCGCCGAGGCCGAGATGCACGAGTCGCGCGCGGCCCTGCACGAGGAGGGCATGGCCGACGAGGACCTCGCCACCGAGCACGAGCGCTTCGTCCGCGGTGACGGCGGCGCCGACGACGCGGCGATCCGTCGCGAGCGCGACCCCGGCACCACGCGCTAGCAGCGCGCGCGGGACATCCACGTCACGTCAGACGGCGCGTGCCCGCAGCTCCGCGAGCGCGCGCCGCTGCCGTGCGAAGACGAAGCGGACGATCCGCTCGCGCTCGGCCTCGGTGAGGCGCTCGAGCGCCAGGCCACGGAGGCCGCCGTCGTCGTCGGCGCGGACGACGCGCGCGACGAGGTCGATCAGGTCCTCCTCGTCGTCGAGCTCGAAGCGCAGCCGCAGGCGGTCGCCGGACTCCAGGGCGCCGGCGCCGGCGATCAGCACGCCGCCCGCGCTGACGTTGCGCACGAAGCCGTTGAGCCAGCCCACCTGGAAGCCCTCGGGGATGATCGCGGCCGGCCGAACGAGGTCGATGCGCGCGAAGTCACGGCGCTGGGCTTCGCGGCGCGGCGCCAGCGGGACCACGGCCTGCAGGAAGTGCAGGACGTCGTCGCGCACCGTGCCGTGGGCGTCGGGGACGGCCAGCAGCCGGCCGTCGATGCGCCGGTCGGCGGCGAGCGGGACGATCGTCGCCTTGCGCCGGTGCAGGAAGCGCAGCGGCATCTCGGGGCGGTGCACGAGCGCGAGCTCGGCGGCGCCGGGGACGACGCGGGACACCACGGCCTCGACCGTCGCGATGCGAGGAACGAGCACGCGGACGCGCTCTTCCTGGCCCCTGCGCAGCCCCATCATCTTCCCCGGGCGGTCGGCCGCGAGGCGCCGATCTTGAGGCCGGAACGCACGATGAGGACCATTTGCGCTAGTGCGGTTCGCGGCGGGGTATCCTGTAGGTATGGCCAAGACGCAGCGAGAGCGAGACCAGGCGGCACGCGAGGCGAAGCTCGAGCGCATCGCCGATCAGGTCGAGACGGGCGATCTCACGATCCGCACGATGACCGACGCGGAGCGCGACAAGTGGGCCAAGCACCGCGAGGAGACCGAGATGACGGCCAGCCCGGCCGATCGTCGTCGGGCCGCCGCCGCCCAGCGCCGCCGGCAGCGCCGCGCAGCGCGCACCCCGTAGCACCCCGTTCGCCCGCGGCGCCGATGCGGGTGCCGACCCCGCGCTAGGGTCCGGCGCCCATGAAGCTCGCGACGTTCCTGCTCCCCGGCGCCGACGCGCCCCTCGCCGGCGAGGTCCGCGGCGACACGGTCGTCGCCTTCGACGACGGCACCACGGTCCTCGACCGCCTCGCCTCCGGTGACCGGACGCCCGCCACGGGCGCCGAGCACCCCCTGGCGGACGTGCGCCTGCTCGCCCCGGTCCCGCGCCCGCGCGCGATCTTCGGCATCGGCCTCAACTACGCCGCCCACGCCCGCGAGACCGGCAAGGAGCTGCCCGAGCAGCCGATCGTCTTCATGAAGCTGCCGTCCAGCGCGGCCGCGCCGGGCGACGACGTCCCGTGCCCGGCGGTCGTGCGGCGCCTGGACTACGAGGGCGAGCTGGCCGTGGTGATGGGCTCCCGCGGCGAGGTCGCCGGCTATGCCGTGGCCGACGACGTCAGCGCCCGCGACCTCCAGAAGCGCGAGCTGCAGTGGACGCGCGCCAAGGGCTTCGACAACTCGTGCCCCTACGGGCCGTGGATCACGACGGCCGACGAGGTCGACGATCCGCACCGCCTCGCGCTGCGGACCTGGGTCAACGGCGAGCTGCGCCAGGACTCCTCGACCTCGGACCTGATCTTCGGGATCCCGGCGATCGTGTCGTTCCTGGGCGAGACGTGCACGCTGGAGCCCGGTGACCTCATCCTCACCGGCACGCCGTCGGGCGTCGGGCAGGCGCTCGATCCGCCGCAGTTCCTGGAGTCCGGCGACGTCGTGCGGATCGAGATCGAGGCGCTCGGCGCCATCGAGCACCGCATCGCCTGACGGCGGACGCGGCGGTTCGGGCGTGTGACAGACTGCCGCGCGATGTCACGCGCGATCCCCACGGTCCTGTCCCTCCTCGCGCTCGCCGTCGCGGCTCCGGCCGCCGGCGCAGCGTCCAACCCCTGGCTGGTCAAGCAGCCGCTGAACATCGCCCATCAGGGTGGCGAGGACGAGTTCCCGTCCAACACGATGTACGCCTTCGAGCGCTCGCTCAAAGCCGGCGCCGACATGCTGGAGCTCGACGTCGGCGTGACCAAGGACGACCAGGTCGTCGTCATGCACGACACGACGCTGGACCGCACCACCAACGGCACGGGCACGATCGCGTCGCACACGCTCAAGCAGGTCGAGCAGCTCGACGGCGCCTACTGGTTCCATGCGGCCGACAGCGCCTACCGCCACGACCGCAGCAGCAAGTCCTACACCTTCCGCGGGGTCGCGACCGGCAAGCGCCGCGCGCCCAAGAGCTACACCGCCGCCGACTTCCGCGTGCCGACGCTGCGAGCGGTGCTGAAGGCGTTCCCGAAGACCCCGATCAACATCGAGATCAAGGGCCGCACGAAGGCCGAGGCGGTCGCCGAGTACGAGCAGAACGCCGAGGTGCTGGCGCGGCTGCTGAAGGGCTCGCCGCGCCGTGACCTGATCGTCGTCTCCTTCAAGCAGGAGGCGGTCAACCGCTTCCACGCGCTGGCGCCGAAGATCCCGCTGGCGCCGGGGATCGGCGGGACCGCCGACTGGCTGCTGGGCAACAAGTCGCCGGGCGAGAACGTCGTCGCCTTCCAGCTGCCGATCACCTATGTGTTGAACGGCGTCACGCTGAACATCACGACCGCCGCCAACGTCGCCCACGCCCACCAGGACGGCTTCGCCTGGCACACCTGGCTCAGCGACGACAGCGAGTCGCC
>JAOPZP010000538.1 GCA_025964055.1 Conexibacter sp. | reverse complement strand
CGTCGGGGTCGCCGACCGACAGCGGGTGGAACGCAAGGACGTCGAAGTCGGCCGGCGCCGGGCACGACACAGGCCCGTCGGAAGGCGGTGCGCCGAGGCAGAGCATCGCGCGCAGGAAGCGGACCGGAGTCATGCGCCCTGCGCCGTCGGCGCCCTCGCCGTTGGGCGCCAACCCGGCCGAGACGATCGTTGCGCGCGGCTGCACCGCGCGGACCGCAGCGGCGAAGGCGTTCAACATCAACCGGTAGTGCACGGGCGCCCACGGTACCCAGCGTCCGCCGCGCACGACCCACTGCGGCGTCAGGTAGTTGGGGAGGTTGGGCTCGTTCCATGCCTGGAACGCGGCCACGCGCGGCAGGGCGCGCCCTGGCCGCTGCGGGTCCGGCCAGCTGCCGGAGTAGCGGCGCGCGACGGCCGTGGCGAACGCACCCAACTCGCTCGGGCTCGGCGCCCAGGATCCGCGCGCCGCCCAGCGCCAGCGGTGCGGCGCCTCGGCGTAGACGGGCGCGTGGGAGATCACGAGCAGCGGCTGCAGCCCGGCAGCGACCGCGGAGCGCACCGCGGCGTCCTGCCGGCTCCAGACGTAGGCGGGGTCGTCGGGATCGGTCGCGTCGGCCGGCGGGGCGTCCGGCAGCGCTGCGGCCCAGCTGAGCGGGAGCCGCACGACCGACGCGCCGAGGGCGCTGACGTCCCGCATCGCACGGGCACGGATGACCTCGTCGTCGTTCTCGGTCAACCGGCCGTCGGAGATGCCGCGCACCAGCGAACCGCCGGTGGCAGAGAAGAGCGCGGGCACCGCCAGGACCGACGACGGCGGCGACGGGCGGCTGCGATCGGCGCCCGGGAACGCCGGGGCACCCGCCGGCTGTGGTGGCGCGTCGGGCCACCGGGGAGGCAGCGGCTGGACCAGCGGGGGCGGGTCGGCGTTGGGCGCCGAGCCCGCCGCCGCACCGGCCAGCGGGACATGGGCGAGCGCCGCCCCCGCCACGAGGGCGAGGACGGCGCCGCCACGCAGGTGCCGGCTGAGGGCTACTTCTTCACCTTGGCGGCGGCGGCGCGCTTCGCGACGAAGCGCTTGACCGGCAGGGTGCGGGTGTTGCCGGACAGGTCGCGAACCGTGGTGACCAGCGCCAGCTTGATGGGCTTGGCCTTCGCCTTGCGCACCGTGGCCTTGCCGGCCTTGGAGAGCTTGACCGACACCGAGAGCTTCCCGGCCTTGGAGGCGAACGTCCGCCCCTTGCCCAGCACGGTCAGCTTCTTGGCCTTCTTGGCCTTCTTGGCGGCGGCCGTGGCGGTGGGCAGCTTGGCGCCGTCGTCGAGGTAGAGCGTCTGCTCGACCAGGCCGGGCTCGGTGATGGAGACCGAGCTCGTCAGCACGCCCTTCAGCAGCGCGCGGTACGCCGACGAGCGCGAGCTGAGGAACGCCGGGCTCAGCAGCGTGCCGCCAGGCTTCGTCGTGTCGGCGACGGGCGCGGCCGGAGCTGCAGCCGGGGTCGCCACGACGGCGGGCGCCGGGCACGTGCTGCCGACCGGGCGGGAGTAGCTCGAGTAGACGGTGAAGTCCGGCGCGGGCTTGCGGGTCTGGTCGACGGAGACGTAGTAGTTCGGGCCGATGGGCTCGGTGAACGTCCCGGAGAAGCGCGTTCCCGCCGTCGTGACGGTGCCCGTGAGGAACCGGTTGCGCTGGTCGTACCGGCCGTAGTAGACGCTGGCCGCCACGTCCGTGGTCCCATCGGCTGCCCGATCGCCGGAGAAGCTCGACGTGGTGCCGCACACCGTGCCGTCGAAGGTCGGCGTGCCGTCGACCGTGGCGCTTCGCGACGTGCTGTCGGCCGTGTCGGTCAGCACGAGCTGATCACCGGTCTGCGGGACGAGCTCGAGGAAGGCGCCGCGGAAGTTCGTCGAGCTCGCCACGACCCCGCCGTTGCGGACGACGTCGACGCGAACCTCGTGGTTGGTGTCGTTGCCGGCGCCGACGTAGCCGCTGACGACGCCGTGGTCGTCGATGGCCGTCTGGTAGCTGACATAGGAGTCGGCCGACGCGGAGGCGGTCAGGCCGGCGCCGATCGCAGTCGCCACGACGCCGAAGGTGCAGGCGCGGCGGGCCCACCGGGAGGTGGAATGGGGCAAGTGACGCTCGTTTCTAGGGTCGATGCTGCAAAGGGGGACGCCTGCTACCTCGGCAGTCCCGACCGACAGGTGTAGGGGGCCGCTGCCACAGGCGTCCGGTACCGGACGCCTCGGCCGAGAACGTGGCGTGCCCGCACGCACGCGTCGCCCGCCGGTCCGCCGGCGCGGCTCAGCGGCGGTGCGAGAAGCCGAAGCCCGAGCCGATGTCGCGCCAGATCCGCGCGTCCAGGTCTGCTGCCCGCCGCTCGGGCGCGTTGTCGGCCTCGAGGCGCAGCTCGCGCTTGAAGCGCCGCACCGCGCGCTCGATCCGCCGCTCCTCGGCGGACATCCGCAGCTCCCGAAGGCGCGTGGGGAAGACCGGCATGACCCCGTTCACCGTACGCCCCTGACGCGCTCCCGGCAACGGGTCTTGCACGCCGTCGGCGCCGGCGTCTAGCGTCGCGCGGATGCTCAGGGAGGCCAAGAACGCCGCCTGGACGGTGACCGGCCACTGGCTGTGGCGCCGTCACGTCTTCACCTGCGGCAAGCTCGTCGCCGCCCGCGGGCTGCGCGCCGCCGAGCACGCCGAGCTGGCCGCCGAGCAGCGCGAGTCGGCCGTCGAGGTGCTGCGCGCGCCCGGCGACCGGACCTACTGGTGGTCGATGGACCGCTTCTTCTGGGAGGACGACGGCCTGGCCGCGCCCGACGTCTTCGCGCTCGTGTACGAGCGCCACGTGCGCGCGCAGCGCCGGCTGGAGCGCGCCCACGCGA
>JAOPZP010000410.1 GCA_025964055.1 Conexibacter sp. | reverse complement strand
AACCGGCTCGTCGCGCGACTCATGGTCATCGCGAGCATCCTGCTGCTGACGCCGCTCGTGTACGTCGGAGCGTGGATCCTGATGCCGAAGGACGCCACGGCCGCCGTGCCGGAGACGAGCGTCGCGTGACGCAGAGCCGGCATCGCCGCGGGCGCTCGTCCGCGGCGATGCCTCATATCTAGAGGTCGGGGATCTCGAACGGGGTCGCGGTGGCCGTGCCGCTGCCGGACTGCACCACCTTGCCGGCCGGGTCGGTGACGTCGAACTTGAACGGGCCCGCCAACGAGCCGTCGGACGACGTGAGGACGGAGCGCACGGCAACCGCGCCATCGCCCTGACCGGTGGCCGAGAAGATGAAGGTCTTGAAGGCGATCGCGAAGCGGTCGGGCCCGACCTGGGTCCACGAGCCCAGCCCGGTCCCGGGGGCGTCGCTCTCGGTCTCGACGAGCGTGCCGCCCTGGTTGAACGTGAGCAGCGCCGCGAACGGCGCCTGGCCATCGGGCGACACCTGGACGTCCCAGGTCCCGACGATGGTCGCGACCTGATGCTGGTCGCGCGAATGGTCCCTCCCGTGGCTGCGAGCGAGGGCGAGAGACGGACTGGCCAGCGCGGCGACGACCGCGATGACGAGAAGGCGAAGGCGCATGGCTCCTCCTTGGTGGGCGGTCCCAGGGAGGCTCCCAGCGGCGGCCTTCCCTGCTGGTTCCGCGCGAAGCTACTCCCCTCCCCGAGCAGCGTGGGCCGCACGGTCAGGCCGTTGTCATCCGAGGTCGGATCTCGCTCGGGCTGCGGACATCCGCCTGCTCAGCGCCGCGCCGCGCTCGGCTCGGCCAGCGTCAGCAGACGCTCGCGCAGCTCGCGCGGCAGCTGGTTGAGCATGTCGTGCAGCTCCTTGCGGCCCTCGCGGCGGGCGAGCGCGGCGACGACCGCGGCCGCGTGCCGCTCGGCGGTCTCGGGATCGGTGCCCTCGCGCTCAGCGACGCGCCGGAAGAACTCGTCGGCCGGGAACGACTGCGCGTCGCCGGCCTGGACGACGAGCTGCGCGAGCGAGTCGGGCAGGTGGCGGGCGAGGTCGCGGCCTTCGCCCTCCGAGATCCGCTCGCCGAGCGTCCGCAGCGTCGCCTCGGTCGCGCGCTCGGCCTCGTCGCCCTCGATGCCGGCCAGCACCGCGACGTCCTTCGCGAACGCCTCGTGGTCGGACGGCGGCACCTCGATCTCCCTGCGCCTGCGCTTGCCGAGCTGCTCGACCGCGCGGCGCGCGACCTCGCCGCTCGACGCCGGGTTCTGCCCGGTGACGACGTTGCCGTCGACGACCGAGAACGGCTGCCACGCCGGTCCCTGCTCCAGCGCGCCGCCCGCCTCGCGCATGCGGTCCTCGAGCAGCCACGACGCCCGGTCGGCCAGCCCGCCCTGCGCCTCCTCCTCGTTGGTGAACCCCGACAGGGTGCGGCCGGCGAACGCCCACGCGCCGTCGGGGCGCCTCGCCGACAGCAGCGCGGCCGGGCCGTGGCAGACCGACGCCACCACCTTGTCGTCGTCGAGCATCGAGACCAGGAGCGACCCCAGGCCGGGCAAGCCCGCCAGGTCCTCCATCGGGCCGTGCCCGCCCGGGATGAAGACCGCGTCGTAGTCCGCCGCCGAGACGTCCTCCAGGCGCAGCGGCGCCCCGAGCTGGGCGCTGCGGGCGTCGAGCGCGCGGCGCAGCTCGGCCGCGGCCTCCTCGCCGCCGACCATGTCGGGGCTCAGGCTCAGCTCGTCGACCGTCGGTCGCGCACCCGCGGGCGTGGCGATCGCCACCTCGACGCCCGCCTCGTCGAAGACGTCCAGCGGCGTCAGCAGCTCCTCGGCCCAGAACCCGGTCGGGTGCTCGGTGCCGTCGTCGAGCGTCCAATGGTCCGAGCCGGTCAGCACCAGCAGCAGCGAAGGCATCGTCTACGCCGGTAGGCCGCAGCGCCCCAGCGCAACACCGGCGGCCGCGCGCCGGCCGCTCAGCCCGCGGCCGCCCCGCCCGGAAGCTCGACCGTCGCGATGAGTCCCTCGCCGGGCGTCGCGAGCCGCAGCTCACCGTCGTGGGCGCGCGCGACCGAGTCGACGATCGACAGCCCGAGACCCGAGCCCACCGAGCCGCCGGTGCGCTGCACGCCCCGCCGGCGAAACGGCATGGTCAGGTTGGCGAGCTCGGCGGGTTCGATCGTCGCGCCGCCGTTGGCGACGACCACGACCGCTCGGCCGTCGTGCGCCTCGGTGCTGACCGCGAGCCACCCACCCGGCACGTTGTGGCGGATCGCGTTCTGCACGAGGTTGGCCACCATGCGCTCGAGCAGCGCGCCGTCGCCGACCGTCGGGGCCGGGGCGAGGTCGGCCTCCACGCGCAGCTCGCGGTCCGCGGCCTCGGCCTGGAGCTCGGCCAGCGCGGTCCGGGCCAGCTCGGCGAGGTCGGCCGGCGCGCGATGCAGGTCGCCCCGATCGCTGCGGGCGAGGGTCAGCAGCGCGTCGATCATCCGCTCGCTGCGCTGCGACGCCCGGCGGACGACCTCCGCCATGGCCACGAGCTTCTCGCGGCTGACGTCCCGGCTCTGGAGCGTCACGTCGACCTCGGTGCGGATGATCGAGAGCGGCGTGCGCAGCTCGTGGGAGGCGCTGGCGATGAAGCTGCGCTGGCTCTCGAACGCCGCGTCGAGACGCGCGAGCATCGTGTCGAACGTGTCGGC
>JAOPZP010000406.1 GCA_025964055.1 Conexibacter sp. | reverse complement strand
GCGTCGATGCGCGCGTCGCCGTTGGGGCCGGAGACGACCTTGTACGGGACGATCGACTCCTCCTCGCGCACCTCGGCCTCCTTGCGGCCCATGAAGCGCTTGACGGAGAAGACGGTGTTCTGCGGGTTCGTCACGGCCTGCCGCTTGGCGACGGTGCCGACGAGGCGCTCGCCGCTCTGTGCGAAGGCGACGACCGAAGGGGTGGTGCGACCGCCCTCGGCGTTCTCGATGACGGTCGGCTCGCCGCCCTCGAGGACGGCCATGCACGAGTTCGTCGTGCCGAGGTCGATGCCGATGGTCTTGCCCATGTGGTGTGGTCTCCCGTTCGTGTCTGCCGAGGTGCTGCGGTGAAAATCTCAGCCACAGTGTAGTAGATCTGCCACGGCGGTCCAGGCGCGGGCTCGGCGCGCGGACGCGCGAAGTGCGCCGGTGCAGGCAGGAGCGGGCGCGCTACGCCGCGCGGACGGCGGGTTCGACCACGACGCGGTCGCGGCCGGCGGCCTTGGCCGCGTACAGCGCGCGATCGGCGCGGTCGACGAGGTCGTCGAGCGACTGGCCGGTCCAGGCGGCCACGCCGATGCTCACGGTGACCGGCAGCGTGACGTCGCCGGCGTCGACGACCGTGGCGGCGATCGCATCCCGCAGCGCCTCGGCGACCGCCGCGGCGCCGTCGGGCGTCGTCTCGGGCAGGGCGATGACGAACTCCTCGCCGCCCCAGCGCCCCACGACGTCCTCGCGACGGACGCGGTCGCGCAGGCGCAGCGCCAGCTCGCGCAGGACGACGTCGCCCGTGGCGTGGCCGAAGTCGTCGTTGACCTGCTTGAAGCGGTCGGCGTCGACCATCAGCAGCGCGAGCTGGTGGCCGTGGCGCTTGGCGCGGCTGATCAGGACGTCGATCTGCCGGCAGGCGCCGCGGCGGTTGGGCAGCTGGGTCAGCTCGTCGCGGTAGGCGAGCTCCTCGAGGTCGAGGTTGCGGCGCAGCGCCAGCTCCAGCAGCTGGCGCGAGCGGTACGCCACGCGGACGCGGGCGATCAGCTCCGGCCCGACCGCGTCGGCGGCCCAGACGTCGACGGCGCCGTCGGCCAGCGCGTCGGTGATCTCCCGGACCCCCGCGCCAGGGTGCATCAGGACGACCGCGGTGCCGAGCAGCTCGGGGTCGCCGGCGACGTCGCGCATCAGGCTGCGCTGCTCGCCGGCGAGCGCGCGGTCGAGCAGGACGACGTGCGGCTGCTCGCGGCGCACGGCCTCGGCGGCCGCCACGCGCTCGCCCGCCTCGTCGACCACGGCGCCGACGGCCTCCAGCAGCGCCCGCGCCTCGCGGCGCAGCAGGGCATCGCGATGGGCGACCAGCACGCGGACGTGCTCGAGGGGGGCGCGGCCGGGCAAGGTGGACCCTGCATGCCCACGGTTCGGCGCCTCGAACCCATACATCCGCTTAGGACGTCAGCACTCGGCCATCCGGAGCGTCAACGCTCCGGGATCCGGCGCAGCACGGCGCCGGCGAAGCGCTCGACCGCGCCGGAGCACTGCGCGAAGAACAGCGACGGCTCCGTCAGCTCCAGCTCGAGCAGCAGCGGAGCGCCGCTGGCGTCCTGCACGAGATCGATCCGCGCGTAGACCGGCGGTGCCCCGAAGCGCTGCTGCACCCAGGCCAGGATGCGCTGCGCGACGTCGCGCTCGGCCGCGGAGGCGGTGCGCGCCTCGATGGTCTCCGCCGCGAAGACCTCGCTGGTCGGCGCCTGGCCGGGGCGCAGCAGCGGGCCCTTGTGGATGGCGTGCGAGAAGGCCCCGTCGAAGAACAGCAGCGCGGTCTCGCCGCGCGTGTCCACCGAGGCGACGTAGGGCTGGACCATCGCGGTCCGGCCGGAGGCGTGGATGTCGCGCACCAGCGCGACCGCGCGCGCCTGCTCCTCCGCACCACCGGCGAAGCGCGCCGTGTCGCGCGAGCCGGCCGAGACGGTGGGCTTGACGACGTACTCGCCCGCGGGCGCGGCGAAGGGCGCGCCCGGCGGCACCAGCGTGGTCGGCACGACCGGCAGCCCGGCCTCGGCGACCTCGTGCAGGTAGCGCTTGTCGGTGTTCCAGGCCAGGACCTCCGGCGGGTTGACCAGCCGGGGACCGAGGCGGTCGGCCCAGTCCAGGAACGCGTCGCGGCGCGCGTGGTAGTCCCACGTCGACCGCACGACGACGAGGTCGTAGCGGTCCCAGTCGGCCTCCGGGTCGTCCCAGACGACGAAGTCGGCGCCGCCCAGCGCAGCCGGCAGGCCGGCGTCGTCGACGTCCCCGTGGGGGAAGACCGAGAAGGTGGCCAGGGCTACGCGCGGCTGCGTCGAAGCGCCTCTCGGCGTGCGGGTGGTCATGGGCGTTGCATCAGGCGCATCGAGGGACACGATCTCCGCAGGATGCAGGACGCGCAGTCCGGGCGCTGCGCGTGGCAGGTGCGGCGCCCGTGGCGCAGCAGGTTGATGTGGAACTCGAGCTCGGCGCCGGGCGGCGTCAGGGCGAGCATCGCGTCGTGCAGCTCCTCGAAGGGCGCGCCGGGGCGCAGCAGGTG
>JAOPZP010000388.1 GCA_025964055.1 Conexibacter sp. | reverse complement strand
CGCGCCGCCCCCGCCGCGCTGTTCGTGCGCGCGGGGGAGGAGGGGCGGGCGCGGCTCGCGCGCCTGGTCGGCGACGGGGTGGGGGAGTCGCCGGCGACGGTGTCGATCGTCGGCACGCGCCGCGCCTCGCCCGAGGGGCTCGAGGTGGGCCGTGCGCTCGGGCGCGGCCTCGCCGCGGCGGGCGTGACCGTGGTCAGCGGGATGGCGCTCGGCATCGACGCCGCCGCCCATGCGGGGGCGCTGGACGCCGGCGGCCCGACGGTCGCCGTGCTGGCGGGCGGTGCGGACGTGCCCTACCCGCGCAGCAAGGCGCGCTTGTACGACGCGATCCTCGCGGCGGGTGGCGCGGTCGTCTCCGAGATGCCGCCGGGCTTCCAGGCGTTCCGGTGGAACTTCCCGGCGCGCAACCGCATCATCGCGGCGCTGGCGCCCGCGACGATCGTCGTCGAGGCCGCCGAGCGCTCGGGCTCGCTGATCACCGCCGAGCTCGCGCTGGAGCTCGGCCGCGACGTCGGCGCGGTGCCCGGCCCGGTCGTCAGCTGGCGGTCGCGCGGGACCAACGCGCTGCTGCGCGACGGCGCCACGCTGATTCGCGACGCCCGCGACGCGCTCGACCTGGTCCTCGGGATCGAGCAGGCTGAGGAGACCGTGCGCCGGACGGCCGGCGAGGCCGTGCCGCCACCCAGCGACACGCCGCCGGAGCTCCTCGCGTTGCTCGCTGCCGTGGAGGACGGGCGCGACAGCGTCGGGATGCTCGCGCCCGATGCGGCCGGCGCCGCGACCGTCCGCGCCGGGCTCATGGAGCTCGAGCTCCTCGGCCTGGTCCGCCGCGTGCCCGGCGGCCGCGTCCTGCGCACGCTCCGGGCGGCGGCGTGGTGACCAGCTTGGTGGTCTACTCCGTCGCGGCGTCCGCGCCGCGCGCATCCTCGGATGCGTCGTCGCTCGCCGGCCGCGAGATGTGCAGCATCACCGTGGCGTCGGCGAAGCCGGCGCGCTGGTACGCGCGGTGGGCGCCGTCGTCGCCGGGTGGCCTTTCGGCTGGAGTTTCTGGCGATGCGTCGATGTCCGCAGACGGCGGCAGCGACGTTTCCGGGAGTCTCCTAGCATCCGCAGCCCCATGACCGCGCCCGTCCACGTCCCCGTCTGCCTCTCGATCGCCGGCTCGGACTCCGGCGGCGGCGCCGGCATCCAGGCCGACCTGAAGGCCTTCGCCCGCTGCGGCGTGCACGGCACGACGGCGATCACCGCGCTGACGGCGCAGAACACCGTCGCGGTCACGCGCGTCCATCCCACGCCGCCCGACATGGTCGTCGCCCAGATCGAGGCGGTCGCCGGCGACATGGGCGTCGACGCGGTGAAGATCGGGATGGTCGGCGGCACGGCCGTCATCGAGGCGGTCGCCGCTGCGCTCGACGCGCTGCCCGCCGGCACGCCCGTCGTCCTGGATCCGGTGATGATCGCCGAGTCCGGCGGGCGCCTGCTGGAGTCCGAGGCCGAGGCCGCGATGATCGCCCTGCTGCTGCCGCGCGCGACCGTGGTGACGCCCAACGTCCCCGAGGCGCGCGTGCTCGCCGGCGACGGCGCGTCGTCGCTCGACGGCGTCGCCTTGGCGCGCGCCGTCCAGCTCGCCGGCGCGCGCAACGTCGTGGTGACCGGTGGTCATCGCACGGCCGCCACCGACGTCCTGCTCACCGAGGACGGCCGGGTGGTCGAGATCACCGGCGTCCGCTACCCCGACGGCGCCGCGCACGGCTCGGGCTGCACCCACGCGTCGGCGCTGGCGGCGCACCTCGCGCTCGGCTTCACGCTCACCGAGTCGGCGCGCGCGGCGCGGGCCATCGCCGCCGACGCGATCCGCCACGGCCTGCGCGACCTCGGCGCCGGGCCGGGCCCGGTCAACGTCCTCGGTGTCGGCTACGGCGACGTGCACGCCGTCGCCGGCGCGGGCCGCCTCGGCGAGGCACCGCAGCCCGCGTAGGGCGCCTCCGAGGGGCCGTCGCTGCCGCTCCGGCAAGCCGGGCGCGCCACCCGGCAACGGGGCTTCACCCCTTTGCCATAATCGTGCAGGTGCGGTTCCTGCGGATGAAGCCCGGGCACGGTGAGATCCTCCTCGCGGAAGGCGACGTCGACGTGGCCGGCGACGAGCAGCGCCTCGTCGACGAGTTCCGCCGCCAGCTCGACGAGGGCATGTGGGCCGCCGTCCCGACCACCGCCGTGGGCGGTCGCCGCGAGGCGCGGATGGTCAAGGCCTTCGAGGACGTCCCGCGCGACGCCGATCGCGTGATCTTCTTCCCGCGCGCCGCCGGCGGCTGCTAGCGCCAGGACGGTCCGTCGATGGTCCTCGCCCTCTCCGCCACCCTCATCGTCATCGTGGCGCTGCTGTGGGAGGTCGCGGCGCCGCGGATCGTCGAGTCGTTCGAGCGCTTCAAGGCGCGCCGCGCCCGGGTGCCGGTCGACGTCTACGACCCGGGCCGCGAGCGCCGCGCCGAGCAGCGCGCCCGCCAGCTCCTGCGCTCCTGCGTCAACGACGAGGAGTGGGAGATGTACCGCGACCTCGGGTTCATCCGCGTGTGGGGCGGCCTGGCGTCCGGGCCCGAGCAGGGCGGCACGCAGGCCACCCGCGCGGGCGCGCCCTACGCCTACATCGTCTACCCGCATCGCCCGATCGTCGCCTTCCTGCCCCAGACGCGCGAGCTGCTCGCCGAGTACTGCGTCACCTTCCCGGACGAGACGCGCCCCTACGGCTCGGCGCGCCTGCCCGACTCCGACGACGCGCTGGCCAAGTGGATGGCCTTGACCGGCGACGAGCGCCACCTCGTCGGCCAGGCCAACATGCACCTGCCCGGCCGCCAGATCGACCCCAAGCAGGTCCGCCGCGACCTCTGGCGCCTGACCCAGTGGGAGCAGGCGCGCCTGCGCCGCATCGCCCGCGAGCAGCGCACCACCACGCAGTAGGGGCCCCGGCGAAGCCCGTCGGCGCGCGCGGAGACCGACCACCGCGACGTTCTCGGCCCCTCGGCGATAACTCGCTGCGGCCAAGCCGCCGATATCGTGCGCGTCCAGATGAGCGCCACGACCGAGTTCGACGTCAAGCACAAGAGCCGCGCCCTCACCGACGGGCCCCAGCGCGCGGCCGCGCGTGCCTACCTCAAGGGCATCGGCTACGGGGACGACGACCTCGCCAAGCCGATCATCGGCGTCGCCAACACGTGGATCGAGACGATGCCGTGCAACTTCCACCTGCGCGCGCTGGCCAAGCACGTCAAGGACGGCATCCGCGCCGCCGGCGGCACGCCGATGGAGCTCAACACGATCGCGATCTCCGACGGCATCACGATGGGCACCTCGGGCATGAAGACCTCGCTGGTGTCGCGCGAGGTCATCGCCGACTCGATCGAGCTCGTCGCCCGCGGGCACCTCTTCGACGGCGTCATCGCGCTCAGCGGCTGCGACAAGACGCTGCCCGGCACGGTCATGGCCCTCGCGCGCCTCGACCTGCCGAGCCTGATGGTCTACGGCGGCTCGATCCGCCCCGGCCACTTCGACGGCCGCGACGTCACGATCATGGACGTCTTCGAGGCCGTCGGCGCGCATTCGGCCGGCAAGATCACCGACGAGCAGCTGCACGCCCTGGAGGGCGAGGCCAGCCCGGGCGCCGGCGCCTGCGGCGGCCAGTTCACGGCCAACACCATGGCCATGGCGTTCGAGGTCCTCGGCATCAGCCCCGCCGGCTCGGCGATGGTGCCGGCCGAGCACAAGGCCAAGCACGAGGTCGCCTTCGAGGCCGGCGAGCTGATGGTCGACCTGCTCAAGCGCGGCGTCACCGCGCGCCAGATCATCACCAAGGACGCGCTGGAGAACGCGATCGCCGCGATCGCCACCAGCGGCGGCTCGACCAACGGCGTGCTGCACCTCCTCGCCGTGGCCAAGGAGGCCGGCGTCGAGCTCTCCATCGACGACTTCGACCGCATCAGCGACGCGACGCCGCTGCTCTGCGACCTCAAGCCCGGCGGCCGCTACAACGCCGTCGACCTCTACGCCGCCGGCGGGGTCCCGCTGGTCATCCAGCGCCTCAAGGAGCTCGGCGTCCTGCACGAGTCGGCGATCACCGTCACCGGCCAGACGATCGGCGAGGTCGGCGCGACCGCCGCCGAGGCCGCCGGCCAGGACGTGGTGCGCGCGATCGACGACCCCATCAAGCCCAACGGCGGCCTCGCGATCCTGCGCGGCAACCTCGCCCCCGAGGGCTGCGTCGTCAAGCTCGCCGGCCACGAGCGCCGCTACCACCAGGGCCCCGCGCGCGTCTTCGAGGGCGAGGAGGCCGCGATGGAGGTCGTGCTCGCCGGCGGCATCGAGCGCGGCGACGTGCTCATCATCCGCAACGAGGGCCCCGTCGGCGGCCCCGGCATGCGCGAGATGCTGGCGGTGACCGGGGCGCTCAACGGCGCGGGCCTGGGCGAGTACGTCGCGCTGCTGACCGACGGTCGCTTCTCCGGCGCCACGCACGGGTTCATGGGCGGCCATGTCTCCCCCGAGGCGGCGCGGGGCGGCCCGATCGCGGCGGTCGCCGAGGGCGACACCATCACGATCGACGTGGACGCGAAGCGCATCGACGTCGACCTCGCCGACGACGAGATCGCCCGCCGCGTCGAGGCCTACCACTCGCCCGTCAGCCCCGACGCCACCGGCGTGCTGCGCAAGTACGCGCTGCTGGTCTCCAGCGCCAGCGAAGGCGCGGTCACCACCGCGGGCTAGGACCTCAAGAACTCCCGGACCAGCGCGTTGAACGCCTCGGGGCGCTCGAGCATCGCCACGTGGCCGGTGTCCTCGTAGACGACGACGCGCGCGTCCGGGATCAGCTCGCCGAACTCCCAGGCGTCGCGCACGGGAACCAGCGGATCGTCGTCGCCCCAGACCACGAGCGTCGGGGCGGCGATCTCGCCGAGGCGGTCGCGGATCGGGTAGTCGCTCAGCGCGTCGAGCGCATCGACGAAGCCCGGCTTGCCCGAGCCGCGCAGCTGCTCGGAGACCAGCGGGCCCGGCAGCCGGTCGGGATGGCTGGCGACGATCGAGAACATCGCCGAGCGCGAGCGGCGGCGCGAGGCCAGCACGTCGGACTTCGACGCCAGCCAGCCGGTGCCCATCGCCAGCACGTCCTTGGTCAGCCGCAGCAGGCGCAGCACGCTCTCGTTGCGCTGGTGCTCGATCGACAGCCCCGCGGCCGAGACGAGCACGAGCTTGTCGACCCACGTGCCGAAGGTGATCGCGACCTCGGCGCCGACGAAGCCGCCCATCGAGTTGCCCACCACGACGGCGCGCTGCACGCCCAGCCGGTCCAGCAGCTCGTTGACCGCGGCCGCGTAGCCGGCGATCGAGATCTTCTCGGCCGGCATCGGGGACGCGCCGAAGCCCGGCAGGTCCATGGCGATGCAGCGGTGCGTGTCGGCGAACTCCGGCAGGTTCTCCAGCCAGTTCTGCCACGACCCCGACAGGCCGTGGATCCACACGATCGTCCCCTCGGGATCCTCGGGCCCCAAGTCGATCACGTTCATCGGCCGGCCGCCGACCGTCACCCAGCGCTGGTGGGTGCGCCAGTCGATGTCCATCCACCGACTGCGCCCCGTCGGCCCGTATGCGTCAGCACGGGTGAGCGGGCGGTCGGAGGTCGTGGTCGTCGCCATGCCCCCTACGATATGAGAGCGCCCACGGGAGGGGGCCGGGTCACCAATGCGCATCGCCATCGACATCGACTCCACGCTGCACCACTACTGGGATCGCCTCTCGGACTCCGCTGAGCGACGCTTCGGCATCGCGCTCCCCTACGAGGAGCAGTTCGACTGGGGGATCACCCGCCTGCGGCCCGAGCAGCTGAAGTGCTGCATCGAGGACACGCACTGCGACGAGGCGATCCTCGCCGGTCGTCCGTACGACGGCGCCGTGGAGGCGGTCAACGCCTGGGCCGCCGCCGGCCACTTCATCCACGTCAGCAGCCACCGCGACGTCCGCGCCCACGCGGCGACCGAGCAGTGGCTGCGCGCGATCGGCCTGTCCTTCGACGAGCTCCACTGCTCCTACGACAAGGTCGCGCGATGTCGCGAGATCGGCATCGACCTGCTGATCGACGACAGCCCGGTCAACCTCCAGGCCGCGCTGGAGCGCGGCATGAAGGTCGCGACGATCGTCCATCCGTGGAACCAGGACCTCTGCGAGATCGAGGACGTCGTCTGCGCCGAGAACTGGCCCGAGCTGGCCCGCAAGCTCGCCCCGCTCGTGTCCGGCGAGCAGCACCGGGTCGCTTAGACCCGGCCGCCTGGGACACTCTCAGGCCGATGGCCGACGAGAAGACCCGCAGCACGCTGCGCCAGGCCGGCGGCGAGGCCGCGCCCATCGACGACGACGACCGGCTCTCGCTCGGCGACGACGAGCCCGGCCACGAGCTCGCCGAGCGCGGCCCCGACCTGCGCGAGCATCTCGCGCCGATCGAGACCGAGCGCCAGGTCACCGACTGGGGCCGCTCGGAGCGCGTCGAGGGCTTCTTCGACAAGACGCTCATCGACTTCTACTACAACTTGTGGTTCCGCTGCGAGGTCGAGGGCATCGAGCACGTGCCCTCCCACGGCGGGGCGCTCTTGGTGTCCAACCACGCCGGCGCGCTCCCGCCCGACGCGCCGATGATCGCCAAGGCGATCAAGGAGGAGCACCCCAACCCGCGGCCGCTGCATCTCACGATGGAGCACTTCTTCAAGGGCTATCCGGGCCTCTCGATGCTGCTGCCCAAGATCGGCGGCGTCCCGGCGCACCCGGCCAACGTGCACCGGCTGCTCTACGACGAGCAGCAGCTCGTGCTCGTCTTCCCCGAGGGCCGCAAGGGATCGGAGAAGCTCTACAAGGAGCGCTACCGCCTGCGGCGCTTCGGCCGCGGCGGCTTCGTCGAGGCCGCGATGCGCGCCGGCGCGCCGATCGTCCCGGTCGCCGTCGTCGGCGCGGAGGAGGCGATGCCGATCTTCGCCCACGTCACCGCGCTGCAGAAGCTCACCGGGCTCATCTACTTCCCGATCACGCCGACGTTCCCGCACCTCGGGCTCCTCGGCACGCTGGGCTACCTGCCCGCCAAGTTCAAGATCCGCTTCCTGCCGCCGGTCGCGACCGACGACCTGGGGGAGGAGCGGCCCTGGGAGGACCAGGCCCTGGTCCAGACGATCGCCCACGACATCCGCGCGACGATCCAGGACGAGCTGATCGACATGGTCGGCAAGCGCCGCTCGGTGTGGTTCGGATGACCTCCAAGCGGATCCTCATCACGGGGCTGTCGACCTACTGGGGCGGCCGGCTGGCCCAGGCGCTGGAGCAGGATCCCGACATCGAGACGATCATCGGGATCGACCGCACCCCGCCGAAGATGGCGCTGGAGCGCACGGAGTTCGTGCAGGTCTCCGACGCGCACTCGCTGATCCGCCGGATCGTCGACGCCGCCGAGATCGACACGATCGTCGACACGCGCCTGGTGGTCGACTCGATCGTCACCACGCGCGCCCGCGCCCACGAGAACAACGTCATCGGGACGATGAACGTCCTGGCCGCCGCGGGCGCGCTCGTCGGCCACGGCTCCCCGGTGCGCAAGCTCATCTTCAAGTCCAGCGCCCGCTACTACGGCGCCGAGCAGGACGACCCGGCCTTCTTCACCGAGGAGATGCGCCGCCCGCATCCGCCGCGCACCGCGATCGAGCGCGACATCTGCGAGGCCGAGGCCAGCGTCCGCGACTTCCGCCACAAGAACCGCGACACGTCGGTCTGCGTCCTGCGCTTCGCCAACGCGCTGGGGCCCGACCTGCGCACGTCGTGGCAGTCCTACCTGTCGATGCCGGTCGTGCCGGCGATCCTCGGGTTCGACCCGCGGGTTCAGTTCATCCACGAGGACGACATGGCCAACTGCCTGGAGCACGCGGTGCGCCACGACCTCGACGGCATCTTCAATTGCGCCGCCGACGGCGTGCTGGCGCTGTCGGAGGTCGTCGACCTGCTCGGCAAGCCGCTAGCACCGGTCCTGCCGCCGTGGGGGACGGGCGTCGCCGCGGCCGCGCTGC
>JAOPZP010000348.1 GCA_025964055.1 Conexibacter sp. | reverse complement strand
CCCCGGCAGGACCTCCGCCAGCTCGACGACCGCCCGCGACAGCTCCCCCATCGGCACCCCGAAGAGCATCTGGGCGCCGAGTGGCGTCAGGTCCATCTGGAGCCCCAGCTGCTCCCCCGGGTGCTCGGTGACGACCGCGCGGTCGTGGAGCCCCGCGACGAACGAGCCGCGACCCGCCCATCCCGACACCGCGATCGGCGGCCCCAGGTTCACCACCACCGTGATCGCCTGATGCGGGACCTCCAGGCGCCGCAGCGGGCCGCCCGCGTCCTCGCGGTAGCCGATGTAGCCGCGGTGGATCAGCGGGCGCAGCGCCGGGTGCGGCCGGCGGGTGATCGTCTCCCAATCGCCCGCCGGTGAGACGCGATGCTCGATCACGCCCCGCAGTGTCGCGCTCCCGGCGCGCCGCGCCAACCCCTCAGCGCTTCTCGCGCACCGGCAGCGACACCTTCACCTTGGTCAGCGTCGCCGAGAACGCGGCCGGGCTGGCCCCGTAGGTCGGCGCGTCGCGGCCGAGCAGCTCGGTCACGATGCGGTGGCCCTTGGGGAACTTCCAGCCGTTGCCGTCGAGCGTGAACCGGAAGCTGCCCTTCTGGTTGTCGGACAACCGGTACGTGCCGCGGTCGATCAGCCGCTGCTGGCCGGTCTTGGGATCGAGGTCCCACACGCGGGCGTCGAGCTGGCCGTAGCGGCCCTTGGTCGCCACCTTGCCCGAGACCACGGTCTGGCCGATCAGCGTGACGCCCGGCGACGTCGTCGTGACCGTCGCCCGGCTCGTCTTGTCGACGGCGTGCGGGGCGCAGTGCGAGCCGGTGGCGCCCAGCGGCGCCAGCTCGCCCGCGAGCTTCGCGCTCGCGCCCTTGGACGTGATCTTCAAGGCCTTGCTCGCCGAGGCCACGACGAGCCCGCGGGCCAGCCCGTGGAAGGACGAGGCCTTGAACGGGCCGCCGCCCGCCGCGGCGGTCGCCGGGCAGCTCATCGTGAACGCCGTCACCGCCCCGGGCTTGGGCTTGGCGCCCGTGCCCTTCAGCCACGCGTCGAAGAACGCGAGGCCGCCGTCGTCGAGCGCCGCCACGTCCTTGGGGTGGTTGGCGGCCGGCGCGTGGCCGGTGTCGGCGACCTGCAGGGCCACCGGCGCGCTCTTGTCCGCCGACAGGATGTGGTCGTAGGCACCCAGCGACTGGTTGACCGGGAACAGCGCGTCGGTCCACCCGGACTCGAGCAGGAGCGGGCTGGGCTTGCCGGGCACGCCGGCGACTCCGTGGTAGTTGTAGGCGTTGTCGAGCGTCGCCTTGGTCGAGGCGGTGAACTTGCCGGTGTCCAGCTGCTGCTTCCACAGCGCGATGTCGGTGCTCAGCTCGCCGCCGGCCGGGGCGACGAAGCCGCTGAACGCGACGCCGAAGATGCCGCCCGCGTAGTTCTGGGCCTCGACGCCGGTCGGCGTGCGCGACCACGGGCCGCGCCCGTTGCGCGTGAAGATGCTCTCGCCGTTGGACCACAGCCAGCGCGGCCAGGCGGCCGCCAACGAGATCGGCGTGCCCTTCGGGCTGGTCCACGGCGCGTAGCCACCGTCGGGCAGGCGCACGCGGTCCTTGAGGAAGGCCAACATGGTGGAGAACCCACCGCCGTAGGAGATGCCGGTCGAGCCGATCGCGTCCGGCTTGACGATCCCCTCGTCGACCAGGCGGCCAACGAGCGTCTGCACGTCGCGCACCTCGTAGCGCATGTCGCCGAGGCGCGTCCAGCCGGTCTCGCAGCCGGCGGTGCGCGAGTCGGTCTTGCCGCACGAGTTGCCGAAGCCTCGCGCGCTCGGCGTGAGCACGGCATAGCCGTGCTGGGCGAAGTACCAGTTGTTGTATTTCTGGTCGCCGCCGGTGGACTCGAACGACGTCTTGTCGCCGCCGAGGCCATGCAGCAGCAGGACGGTCGGGAACGGACCGTCGCCGGTCGACGGCAGCGTGACGTCGGCGTCGATCGGCGTGCCGTCGAAGCTGGTCGGCCGCGAGGCGAGGTCGGTGGTCGGGCAGAAGCGGACGCCGTTGGCGGGCGTGCACTCGTGGCCGAAGGGCGTGGGGGCGGCCTGGGCGGCGGCGGGGGCGAGCGCGAGCAGCGCAGCCACCGCCGCGCCGAGCAGCGCGGGACGTGGTCGGGACACCATGCCGGCCAGCCTAACTGAACGCGCGGTCAACAGTGGCCGGTTCCGCCATCCGGCGGATCCGGGCGCACCAGGAAGTAGGTTCCGGTCCGTGCGCGGCACCCCGTCCGACCTCGAGCGCCGGCTGTGGCGGCCCTACGCCGCGCTGATGATCGGGGCCAACGTCATCGGCGTCGCCGTCGTCTTCGCGCTCGTCCGGTGGGTGCTCCCGCTGCCGCACATCGACGATCCCGGCAGGGCGCGCGAGACCAACGTCATCGCGCTCGCGGCCTACCTCCTCTTCGCCGTGCCCGCCGGCGTGCTCTGGGTCCTGCGGCTGCTGCGCCCGGTGCTCGACTGGCTGCGCGCCGACCGCCCTCCGACCGCCGCCGAGCAGCGCGTCGCCCTGCTCGCGCCCGCGCGCGAGCTCGTGGTCCACGCCGTGCTGTGGACGATCGGCGGGATCGCCTTCACGCTGCTGAACTGGCGCTACGACGCCCACCTCGCGCTCATCGTGGCGATCACCGTCGCGCTCGGCGGCGCCGCCACCTGCGCCGTCGCCTATCTGCTCGCCCAGCGCATCATGCGGCCGATCGCCGCGCGGGCGCTGGCCGCTGCGGTGCCCGACGATCCGGCACTGCCGGGCATCGCGATGCGCCTGCTGCTGACCTGGGCGCTGGGCACCGGCGTGCCCGTGCTCGGCCTCACGCTCGTCGGCGCCGGCGAGCTGACCGGCGTCCTGAACGCGTCAGCCGACCGCCTTGCGGCGACCGCCGTCTCGCTCGGCGGCATCGCGCTGGCCACCGGCTTCGCCGTGATGGCGCTGACCGCGCGCTCGCTGGCCGACCCGCTCGAAGGCCTGCGCGCGGCCGTCGGGCGCGTGCAGCGCGGCGAGGCCGACGCGCACGTGGACGTCGACGACGGCAGCGAGGTCGGCCTGCTGCAGGCCGGGTTCAACCGGATGGTGGAGGGGCTGCGCGAGCGCGAGGAGCTGCGCGACCTCTTCGGCCGCCAGGTCGGCGAGGACGTCGCGCGCCAGGCGCTGGAGCGCGGGATCACGCTGGGCGGCGAGGAGCGGGAGGTCGCCGTGTTGTTCATCGACCTGGTCGGCTCCACCGAGCTGGCCCACGACCGGCCGCCGGGCGAGGTGGTCGAGCTGCTCAACGAGTTCTTCTGCGTCGTCGTGGCGGTGGTCGCCGAGGAGGGTGGCTCGGTCAACAAGTTCGTCGGCGACGC
>JAOPZP010000290.1 GCA_025964055.1 Conexibacter sp. | reverse complement strand
TGGCGTGACCAGCGGCGCCTGAGCCAGATGGAGCTGGCGCTGGAGGCCGCCGTCTCCACCCGCCATCTCAGCTTCGTCGAGACCGGGCGCTCCAACCCCAGCCGGGACATGGTCGTCCGGCTGGCCGAGCACCTCGAGGTGCCGCTGCGCGAGCGCAACGAGCTGCTGCTGGCCGCCGGCTACGCACCCGCCTATCCGGAATCCAACCTCGACGACGAGCAGATGGGCCAGGTCCGCGAGGTCGTGCAGCGCCTGCTGGCGGCGCACGAGCCCTATCCCGCGGTGGCGGTCGACCGCCGCTGGGAGCTGCTGCACGGCAACGCGGGGCTGGCGCTGATGACCGCGGGCGTCGCCGCGCACCTGCTCGAGCCGCCGGTCAACGCGCTGCGCCTGAGCCTGCATCCGGAGGGGATGGCCCCGCGGATCGTCAACCTCGCCGAGTGGCGCGGGCACCTGCTCGGCCGGCTGCGGCGCGAGGTCGCCGCCACGCAGGATCCCCAGCTGGCCTCGCTGCTGGCCGAGTTGTCGTCCTACCCCGGCGACGATCCGGACGCGGGCGTCGAGCTGCCGGGCCCGGGCGCGATCGTCGTGCCGCTGCGGCTGCGCAGCGACGCGGGCGAGCTGGCGTTCATGAGCACCGTCACGACGTTCGGCACGCCGCTCGACATCACGGTCTCCGAGCTGTCGATCGAGGCGTTCTTCCCCGCCGACGACCGCACCGCGGGGGTGCTGCGGGCGCTGGTGGGCTGACGCACGGCCTAGCTGTCGAAGCCCAGGCCGAGCCGGTCCAGGGTGCGCAGCCAGGGGCCGCGCCGCCCCTCGTCGCGGTCCGCGGCGGCCAGGCCGCGCTGGGTGAGCGCGATGACGCCGGAGCGCACCGGCTCGGGCGGGAACGGCACGGGCTTGCGCCGGACGTAGCGCAGCCGCGTGGCCTCGGTGTCGCGTCCGTCGAGCAGGTCCAGCGCGACCCGCGCCCCGAAGCGCGTGGCCGCCACGCCGAGCCCGGTGTACCCCATGGCGTAGGCGACGCGGCCGCCGTGCGCGGTGCCGAAGAACACCGAGAAGCGGCTGCAGGTGTCGATCGCGCCGCCCCAGCGGTGGGTGAAGCGCAGGCCCGCGAGCTGCGGGAAGGTGGTGAAGAAGTGCTGCGAGAGCGCGGCGAACGTCGGCTCGTGCTCGTCGTGCTGCGGGCCGACGGGGCCGCCGCGACGGTAGACCGCGTCGTAGCCGCCCCAGAGGATGCGGTCGTCGGCGGTCAGCCGGTAGTAGTGGAACTGGTTGCCGCCGTCGGCGATGGCCTGGCGGTGGGCCCAGCCGATCGCCGCCTTCTGCGCGCCGCTCAGCGGCTCGGTGACGAGCGCGTAGTCGTAGACGGGGACGATGAAGTGGCGCAGCCGCGCGAGCAGCGGGGGATAGGCGCTGGTGGCCAGCAGGGCGCGTCGCGCGCGGATCGTGCCGCCGGGCGTGCGGACCTCGATCGCGTCGCGCCCGGCGGGCTCCATGCCGAGGGCCGGCGTGTGCTCGTGGATGCGCACCCCCGCGGCGAGCGCCGCCTCGCGCATCCCGGCGACGAGCCGGCCCGGGTGCAGCACGCCCGCGCCGGTGCGGTCCCAGACGCCGCCGCGGTAGGTGGGGGAGTCGACCTCGGCGCGCATCGCCGCCTCGTCGAGCACGGCGACGTCGTGGCCGAACGCGCCCGCCAGCTCGGCCTCCTCGGCGGCGCCCTCCAGCTCGTGGGGCTCCAGGAGCGCCAGCAGCTCGCCGGTCTCCTCCAGTTGCGCGTCGATGCCGTGACGCCCGAGGTCGGCCTTCAGCCCGTCGTAGTTCTCCAGCGCGAGGCGCTCCAGCGCCGCCATCTCCTGGGGGAAGCGCGCCAAGCCGTTGGCCAGACCGTGGGTGAGCGAGGCGATGACGAACCCGCCGTTGCGCCCGCTCGCGCCGGCGCCGATCCGGTCGGCCTCCAGCACGACGACGTCGCGCGCCGGGTCGTCGGCCTTGGCGTGCAGCGCCGCCCACAGGCCGGTGAAGCCACCGCCGACGATGCACAGGTCCGCGGTGGTGGAGGCGGTCAGCGGGGCGTCGTCGGCCCGCGCGGCCAGGTCGTCGAGCCAGAACGACCGCGGCGTCGCGTCGGCGTAGGCCGCGCGCTGCTCGGCGGTCGGCGGGCTGGTGGGCCAGGGGCGCGGCATGCGCGCCGACGCTACCGGGCGGCGCCGTCGCGGGATGGCGCAGGATCGGCGCGCGGGTTGTCCGCGGGCGTCAGCTGCGCGTGGGAGCGAGGCGCCCGACGGTGGAGCGCGCGATGGCGTCCAGCAGCGCGCTGGCCGCGTCGGCGAGGCGATGCAGGAGGGCGCGCACGGCGGGGTGGTAGAGGACCAGGGCCGATGCCGCACCGATGACGGCGCCGCCCAGCACGTCCGTCGGGTAATGGATGGCCATGCCAACGCGCGTGGCCGCGAGGATCGTGGCGAGGACCAGGATCGCGATGCCCCAGCCGCGGAAGCGGAGCACCAGGGCGGTGCCGATCGCGAAGGCCGCGGTCGTGTGGTCGCTCGGGAAGCCGGCGTCGGCGGCGTGGTGGGCGAAGAGATGGACGGCGTGCGGGTGCGAGACGAACGGGCGCGGCCGGTCGACCAGGCGCGAGACGACCTGCGCCACGGCCAGGCCGAGGCCGGCGCTGAGGCCTGCGGCCACGACCGCACGGCGCACGTCCTGCCGGTGCCGGCCGGCGATCAGCACGAAGGCCAGGACGAGCATGGCCAGGAACAGCACCTCGCTCGCGTTGGCGTAGGCGACGAGCGGGTCCTCGACGGAGTCGTGGCCGGCGAAGAAGTCGTTGATGCGCTGAAGCAGGGAGAGGTCCATGGAGCCGCGGCCAGGGTGACGACCGTCGACTGAACAACGCCTGAACACCCCGTTCACATCCGCGGGCGCGCGAAACTCCTGCCGCTGGGGACTGTCCCCACCGCTCCTTGGGGACTGTCCCCACCGCGCCCACCGCTGGGGACTGTCCCCACCGCGCTACACCGCGCCATGCCGCCGGGGACTGTCCCCACCCCGGCTCGGGGACTGTCCCCAGTCCGCGACGCCCGGCGAGGTGGGACCATGCGGTTCCGCGGTCCCGCCGCGGCGCACCCATGGACACCCGCCCGGCATCGCCCAACACCTCGACGCCGCCCCAGGCCGCCGTCCCGCCCGACACGCTCGACGCGCTCGAGCCCGACCAGGCGCCCGCGCCGGAGACGCCGTCGGAGCCGTTCGACGCGCTGCCGCTCCACGTCGCCCTCTCGGGGCTGGCCGGGCTGGCGGCGACGATCGTCTGGGGCGCGGCCGGCGCCGGCTACTACTGGCCGATGTGGGTCTGGCTGGCCGTCGGCATCCCGATCGGCGTCCACGTCCTGATCCGCTTCGCGCTCAGCCGTCCCGCCGGCACCGGGCACGCGCTGGCGATCCACGCCGGCGCCAGCGGGCTGCTCGGCCTCGTCCTCTTCCTGCTGTGGGCGATGACCGACAGCCCGACGTTCTGGCCGGTCTGGCCGCTGATCGTGCTCGGCTTCTCCCTGGCCGTCCACGCGCTCGTCGCCTACGCCGACCGGCTGCCGGGCCGCCGCCGCGAGGCCCAGCTGGCCCAGCGGGTCGGGGAGCTCACGCGCACCCGCCAGGGCGCGCTGGACGTCCAGGCCGCCGAGCTGCGCCGCATCGAGCGCGACCTCCACGACGGCGCGCAGGCCCGCCTGGTCGCCCTCAGCCTGCTGCTCGGCCGCACCGAGGAGCGGCTCGTCGATCGTCCCGAGG
>JAOPZP010000288.1 GCA_025964055.1 Conexibacter sp. | reverse complement strand
CGATCCAGCGTGGCCGTCTGCTTGGCCGCGTAGATGGGGTTGCGCAGCGGCAGCACCAGGCAGGCGACGCCGAGCGTGACGTCCTTGGTCTCGGCCGCCAGGTAGCTCAGGATCATGAGCGACTCGTAGAAGTCCGCCGTCTGGTCGTCGGCGATCGCCTCCGCCGAGCCCGACGAGATGTGGTGACGGTGCATCTCCGAGCTCCACACCACGTGGTCGTGGACCCACACGGAGTCGAAGCCCATGCGCTCGGCCTCCTGTGCGGCCCGCACGATGTTCTCCGGGCTCGACAACGGCCCGGAGTTGGGGACCCGGACGCCGAACTGCACCTTCTCCATCGATTGCTCCTTGGACTGCTTGGGGGTCTTCACGGGCGTACGCCGGCGGCCTCGACCGCCGGCGGCACCGTGCGGTCGCCGATCACGAGCTCGAGCACGCGGTCGCGCAGCTCGGACGCCCGGCGGTTGCCGAGCAGCTCCTGGCGCTGCAGGCGTGGACGCGGCAGATCCACGTCGACGACCTCGCGGATCGTGCCCGGGCCGATCGACATGACGGCGATCCGATCCGACAGGAAGACCGCCTCGTCGACGTCATGGGTGACGAAGACCGTCGTGGCGGAGGTCCGCCGGACGATCTCTGCCAGCTCCTCCTGCAGGCGCATGCGCGTGAACGCGTCCAGCGCGCCGAACGGCTCGTCCATCAACAGCACGTCGGGCTCCCCCACCAGCGCGCGGGCAAGGCCCGCGCGCTGCTGCATCCCGCCGGATACCTGCCGCGGCAGGTAGGAGGCGAACTCGGTGAGCCCGACCAGCTCGACCTGGGCGGCGACCCGATCGCGGGCCTCCTGCTTGGAGAACGACTTGCGGTACTCGTTGAGCCCGATCGCCACGTTCTCCTCGATCGTCCGCCACGGCAG
The DNA here is from genome assembly GCA_025964055.1 of Conexibacter sp. Classification (GTDB taxonomy): domain Bacteria; phylum Actinomycetota; class Thermoleophilia; order Solirubrobacterales; family Solirubrobacteraceae; genus Baekduia. The sequence goes on along the minus strand of JAOPZP010000288.1, from coordinate 9,641 downwards.
CAGGGCGGCGTCCTGGAAGACGAAGCCGATCCGGCGCGGGACGGAGTCGACCAGCTCCCCGTTGACGCGCACGGCGCCGGGCTCGTAGGGAACGAGCCCGCCGATCATGCGCAACAGGGTGGTCTTGCCGCAGCCGGAGGCACCCACGAGGCTGACGAACTCGCCCGCGTGGACCTGGAGGTTGATGTCCTCGAGGACCACCTTGCGCGAGTCACGCCGCTGCGCGAAATGCTTCCCGACGCCGCGGATGTCGATGATCGCGTCGTCCATCACGACCCCGAGGCTGCCTGCTTGGCATAGGTGTCGTCGGCCCACTGCGCGACCGGGATGACCTCCTCGATCACGCCGGCGTTCTTGAACAGCGTCTGCTGTGCCTCCAGCGCCGCGGGGCTCAGGATGGCGCCCTTCGGGTAGGCGTCGGCCTGGCGCAGCATGTCGAAGAACTTCGTGGTGTCCCCACGGTCGTCGGCGGGCGCGAGCTTCAGGGCCTCGTCGACCACGGCGTTCGCGTTGGCCGGATCGTCGAACCACGCGAACGAGGCGAGCAGCGCCTTGTTCCACGCGACGGCCAGCTCCTTGTTGTTCGACAGCCACTCCTTCGTGGCGAACGAGTTGTCGTCGTACAGGTCCGGCGCGTCCTTGGTGTAGTCGAACAGGGTGTTGAAGCCCTTGCCGGCCAGCGCGATCTCGGCCCCGTGGCTCAGCATCGTGGCGTCGACGCGACCGGCCACCAGCGCCGGCAGGCGCGTGCTCTGCCCGCCTGCGGTGACGATGTGGATGTCCTTGACGGTCAGGCCGCCCTTCTGGAGGGCGAGCAGCAGCTGCGCGTAGTTGGCGCCGGTGGTGTCCTGGATCCCGACCTTCTTGCCCTTCAGATCGGCCAGCGTCTTCATCGGGTCCTTGCCGAGCATCACGTAGTCGGCGCGCGGCTGCTGGAGGGCGAAGTCGACCAGCGGGATGCCCTGCGCCACGCCGCCGATGCCGCCCACGACCGCCTCGCCGTAGACGTCGATGTTCTTGCTCAGCAGCTGGGCGATCGCCACGTTCGTCGAGCTCGCGTTGAACTTCAGCGTGGCCTTCACGCCCTGCTTCTTGAGCAGGTCGACGGCGTGGGCGACCACGACCTTGCTGGTGTTCGGCGTGCTCTGGAGCATGATCGTGAAGCGCTTGCCGGAGATGCCGTTGCCGGCGGCTCCGCCCGAGGCGGCCGTGCTCGTCGCGTTGTCGCTGCCGCCGCAGCCGGCCGCGACGATCGCGGACGCAGCCAGCAGCGTTCCCAGCACCATCTTCGCGCTCCTCCGTCGAGACGGTGAGGAGGCCCCATTCATGATGCTCATTGTGTACTCCCTGGTAGCAGGCGTTGACGTCGGATGGATGTTGCGGAAACGACCCGGAGTCACCATGTGTTGATGCCTTCCGACTTCGTCCAGGGGAACAGGACCCGACGAAGGACTTCCAACCCCGCAGCGGCGATCACGCCGACCAGCGAGGCGGTGATGATGGCCGCCAGCAGGTAGGCGGTCTTGAACGCGTTGCCGTAGTCGATGACGAGACCGCCGAGGCCGGTCACGCTGATGTTCATCTGCGCGATGACCATGCCGATCAGCCCCTTGCCCAGGCCGATGCGCAGGCCGGCGAAGATCGACGGGACCGCATTCGGCAGCGCGATGCCCATGATCGACTGGGTCCGGGTGAACTTGTAGACCCGGCCCACGTCGATCAGCGCCCGCGGCGTGCTCTTCACGCCCGTGGCGGTGTTGATGAGGATCGACCACAGCGCGAACAGGAACACCACGAAGATGCGCGCCTTGAACCCGACGCCGAACCAGATCACGACCAGCGGGACGAGCGCGATCAGCGGCGTCGCCTGGAAGAAGTTGATGTACGGGTTCAGCACCCGCTCGGCCACCTCGCTGCGCCCGACCACCATCCCCAGGGCGATGCCGACGACGGCCGCCAGCCCGTAGCCGACGGCCAGGTCGCCCATGGCCGAGAGGAACGCCGGGCCGAGCTGGCCGTCCCGGATCATGGCCACGAAGGCGTCGACCACGGCACTGGGCGTGGCGAACAGGATCGGGTCGACCCGGTTTCCGACGATCTGCCAGATCCCCAGGAAGATCACGACCGACAGCAGGGGCAAGCCCCACCGCTTCATCGACGATGCTCTTTTCGAGCGCGCCCGGCTGCGTGTCGGTGGCCCATCGGCCACCGATCCGTCCGCTGACCTGGGCGCTACATCAACTGCCATGGTTCCTCCCCATCAGTGACTCGCTTGTGTGGTTGGGCTCCGTCTCTCCCGGGACGGCCTTGCGTTCAGCGGCTCATGCCGAGAGCCCCTCGAGGATCGGCTTCCTGCCGAGCTTGGGCAGCACCTCGCGGCCCAGCAGCTCGATCTGCTCGAAGAAGCGGTCGAACTTGAAGCGGAAGTCGAAGACCAGGTGCTCGCAGCCGGCTTCCTCGAACTTGCGGCACTCGGCCACGACGTCGTCGGGGTCGCCGGCGATGAGCGTGCCTTCCAGGTCCTCCCACGTCTCGAACCGTCCCGACGGGGGCTTGACCCAGTACTTGGCGTTGTTGGCCCACGCGAGCAGCCCGTCGACGTTGACGTCACGCAAGGCGTCCGCGCGCGTGCCCTCCACCGACGTCGGCGGGATCACCGCGACCGTCGGCACCGAGCGGCCGGCGGCCGCCGACAGCTCGCGCATCTTGTCGACGCGTGCACGGAAGGTGGCCAGCGAGATCCGCCCGGGCATCCAGCCCTCGCAGTACTGCACCGCGCGACGGGCAGACGCCGGCGTGTTGCCGCAGTACCAGTACGGGACGGGCCCACCGACCGGCTTGGGCTCGATCGTCACGTCGGCGAACTCGAAGAAGTCGTCCTTGTAGTGGACCTCGTTCTCGGTCCAGACCTTCTTGAGGATGTGGGCGGTGGACTCCACGAGGTCCCAGCGCTTGATCTCGGTGTCGATGCCGACGGCGGCGAACTCGTGGTCGAAGGTGCCGGCGCCGAAGCCGAGGATGATGCGCGGACCGACGAGGTGGGTCATCGTGGCCACGGTCAGCGCCACCTCCAGCGGATGCCGGAAGGGGATCAGCGACCCGGTGCCCAGCTCGATGGTGTCGGTGACCGCGCCGATCGCCGTCAGCGTCGTCAACGCCTCGAAGAAGGAGCGGTTGGGCTTCTCCATCTCGCCGTGCGGCTCGAAGATCAGGTGGTCACGCACCCACACCGAGTCGAAGCCGAGCGACTCGGCGAGCTTGGATCCCTCCAGCAGCCGGTCGCGATCGGCGAACTCGCCGAAGTGGGGCAGCAGCAGTCCGTACTTGGTCGCCATGTTGGTCGTTCGTCTCCCTTAGTTCCCGACCACGGCCGGCACGGCCGCGGTCGCCATCTGACCCTGCCCCGGCCGGCCGACGACCTCGCCGGCGGCGTAGATCACCGACCCCCGCAGGATCGTCGTCTCGACCGCCGTCGTCGCCTCGTGCCCGTCGTAGGGCGTCCAGCCGCAGCGCGACAGGTCGGCGTCGTTGGTGATCGTCCAGCGGCGCTCGGGATCGATGACCACCAGGTCGGCGTCCTGGCCGACGGCGATCGATCCCTTGGTGGCCGCAAGCCCGAAGACCTCGGCCGGCGCCTTGGCGGTCAGCTCGACGGCGCGCTCCAGCGAGAGCTTGCCCGCCTTGACGGCGTCCAGCAGCAGCGGCAGTTGGTACTGGATGCCCGGCGTCCCGGTGTGGGCCTTCCACATCTCGGTCCAGCCGATCTCCTTCTCCTCCCGCGTGTGCGGGCCGTGATCGGAGGACAGCATGTCGATCGTCCCGTCGTTCAGGCCCTCCCAGACCGCCGCGCGGGCGTCGTCGGGGACCCAGTAGGACAGGACGTAGGGCCCGAGCCGCTCGATCTGGTCCCACTGGCCCAGGAACAAGGCCCAGTGGTTGACCTCGCACGTGACCTTGACGCCGCGCGCCTTGGCGCGCCGAACCGCGTCGATCGAGCGCCGCGTCTGCATGTGCATCAGGTGGATGTGGCAGTCGGCGGCTTCGGCGAGGCGCAGCAGCACGTCGCAAGCCGTGTCCCAGATGACGCCCTCGCGGGCCGCGTAGGCCTTGGCGTAGCCCTGGGGCGTGTTCTCGCCCGCGCCGATGATCTCGCCCTCGATGTAGTCCATCAGGGCCTGGTCGTGCGGGTGGATCATGAACGGCAGCCCCGTCGGCCTGATCGTGTCCATCATCCGCAGCAGGTCGCCGTGATCGTGCATGCCGGTGCCGGCGGGGTGCGGGTAGGTGCGCGCAGTATCGACGACCATGAACACCTTGAAGGCGCGAATGCCTCGGTCGGCCATGGCTGAGATCTCGCTGGGAACCGTGGCCGCCGGGTTGTGGTTGTAGTCGACGAGCGACTTGGCGGCGTAGAGCTCCAGCACCTCGTCCAGCAGCTGGGCGCTGGTCGTCGGCGGGCTCAGGTTGGGCATGCCGAAGATCGTGGTGACGCCGCCCGCCGCCGCGGCCTGGCCGGTGGTGGTGATGTCCTCCTTGTGCGTGAACCCGGGCTCGCGGGTGTGCACGTGGGGGTCGACCATGCCCGGGAGCACGAGCCGGTCTGCCGCGTCGATGGTGCCGCCGACGTCGGAGATCTCGAGCCCGTGCTCGACGATCCCCGCGATCTTGCCGTCGTGGACGAGCACGTCGGCGGGCCGGCGCCCGTCCGGGGTCACGACCTCGCCCCCTGCGATGCGAAGATCGATGGCCATCAGCCTTCCTCCTTCAGTTCGATGAGTTCGGCGCTGGTCTCGCCCGTGCGGACGACGACGCCGGCGTTGCGTAGAAAGCGGTCGAACCACTCGACGATCAGGGGCGTGACCGTCTCCCAGTAGCGGTCGTAGGCGGCGTAGTGCGTGGTGTGCCGCTGCATCACCAGGCGCCGCGGACCGATGGCGGCCTCGTACAGCGCCTCTGCGTGATCGGTCGGTGTCGTGGCGTCGCCCTCCACGCCGATGACCATCAGCGGCGTGCGGAGCCGGCGGGCCGCGTCGATCGGCCGGTAGCCGAGGATCTCGTCCGCCGCGCCGAGCGAGACCGCGGTCGGGATGCGGTCGTCGACGTCGGCCTTGATGGTCGTCGTGCGCCGCTCGGCGGTGGGCACCATGATCTCCTCGCGCGGATGGACACGGCGGCCTTCGCCGGTGGTGGCCCGCAGCCGCCGGTCCTCGTCGAGGGCGGCCAGGAAGGCCAGCCAGTCGGACTCCGAGCGCATGCGGTGCAGCCAGTCGCGTCCGTCGGCCACCGGCACCTGGCTGACGGCGGCGCGCACGCGCGGGTCGGCGTCGGCCAGCAGCACGGCGTTGCCGCCGCCGGTGCCGCCGGTGCCGAAGACGCCGATGGCGTCCACGTCGACGTCCTCGCGCGTGGTGAGGTAGGTGACGGCGTTGACGAGGTCCTGCAGCTGGACCGCCGGCGAGAGCTCGCGCGGGCCGTCGGAGTCGCCGAACCCGCGGTAGTCGAAGACCAGCACGCCGAAGCCCGCGTCGGTGAGCGCCTCGTGGTAGCGGACGTAGAGCTTGGCGTCCTTGAGCCCGAGCCAGCCGGGGCCCTGCACGATCGCGCGCAGCGGCCCGGCGGGTGCGTCGGGCGTGCGCCACAGGCCGCGAACCCGGTCTCCCCCACTGAAGAACTCGACCTGCGTGGTCTGCATCCGACTCCTCGCCCGAACGACAACCGGGGCATCACGCCCCTCGATTGGCTCCAGGATATCGGATACGATCTTTACGTCAAGTCGATTACGGGGGGAATTCCATGCGGTACGGATACAAGGCGTCGGCAGAGCAGTTCGGGGCGCGCCGGTTGGCGGACCTGTCCCTGCACGCGGAGTCGCTGGGCCTGGACACCGTTGCGGTGTCGGACCACTTCCAGCCGTGGCGGCACAACGGCGGGCACGCTCCTGCGGCGCTGACCTGGCTCGGCGCCATGGCCCAGGGGCTGCAGGGCGCGGCGCTGGGCACCAGCGTGCTGACGCCGACGATGCGCTACCACCCGTCGATCGTCGCGCAGGCGTTCGCGACCGCGGCCCAGCTCTCGCGCGGGCCCGTCTTCCTGGGGATCGGCACCGGCGAGGCGATGAACGAGACGCCCGCTACCGGCGCTCCCTGGCCCGGGGCCAAGGAGCGACGCCTGCGCCTGGCCGAGTCGATCGAGCTGATGCGCCGCCTGTGGACCGAGGAGCGCGTCGACTTCGAGGGCGAGTACTACCGCACCGTGCGGGCGACGATCTACGAGCGGCCCGAGCAGGCGATCCCGATCTACATCGCCGCGGCCGGACCCCTGGCGGCGAAGCTGGTCGGCCGCGTCGGCGACGGGTTCATCTGCACGAGCGGCAAGCCGATGGAGCTCTACACCGGCCTGCTGGAGAAGATCGCCGAGGGCGCCGAGGGCGCCGGCCGGGACGCGGCGTCGATCCACAAGATGATCGAGATCAAGGTGTCCTACGACACCGACCTCGAGCGGGCCGAGCGCGCCTGCCACTGGTGGGGCGCGCTGGCGCTGACCTCCGAGGAGAAGATGTCGACCGAGGACCCGCTGGAGCTGGAGCGGCTGGCCGACGCCCACCCCGAGCGCGCGAGCTCGCGCTTCGTCGTCTCCACCGACCCCGACGAGGTCGTCGAGCGGATCGCCCCCTACGTCGCGCTCGGCTTCACCGAGCTGGTGTTCCACGGACCGGGAGAGGACCAGGCGCGCTTCCTGGAGCTGTTCACCCGCGACGTGCTTCCCCGGCTGCGGGCACGGTTCGGCTGAGCCGGGCATGCCCTCCCAGCACCTGACCGCCATCGCCGCAGCCGGCGACACCAGGGTCGAACACGACCTGCTCGGGGAGCGGGCCGTCCCCGCCGACGCCTATTGGGGCGTCCACACCCTGCGTGCGGTCGAGAACTTCCCGATCACCGGCACCACGATCGGCCAGTACCCCGACCTGATCGCCGCGCTGGCCTGCGTCAAGCAGGCAGCAGCGGCGGCCAATGGGGAGCTCGGGCTGCTGGACGAGGCACGTGCCATGGCCATCGTCGACGCCTGCGTCGAGATCCGGGCAGGCCGGCTGCACGACCAGTTCGTCGTCGACCCGATCCAGGGCGGGGCCGGCACCTCGACCAACATGAACGCCAACGAGGTCATCGCCAACCGCGCGCTGGAGCTGCTCGGACGGCGCCGCGGGGACTACGCGTTCCTGCATCCCAACGAGCACGTCAACCGCTGCCAGTCGACCAACGACGTCTACCCCACGGCCATCCGCCTCGCCTTGATCGCCGCGGCCGAGCGGCTGGGCCTGGCGATGTCCGGGCTCCGCGACGCGTTCGCAGAGAAGGCCGTCGAGTTCGGCGACATCATGAAGATCGGGCGCACGCAGCTGCAGGACGCGGTGCCGATGACCCTCGGCCAGGAGTTCGCGACCTATGGCGTGATGCTCGGCGAGGACATCGACCGCCTCGCCGAGGCCACCGCGCTGCTGCACGAGATCAACCTCGGCGCGACGGCGATCGGGACCGGAATCACCGCCCCGGCGACCTACGCGCCCCTGGCCTGCGCGCATCTGGCCCACCTGTCGGGCCGGCCGGTCGTCACCGCGCCCGACCTGATCGAGGCCACGCAGGACGTTGGGGCGTTCGTCCAGCTCTCCGGCGTGCTCAAGCGCATCGCGGTGAAGCTGTCGAAGACCTGCAACGACCTGCGGCTGCTGTCCTCCGGCCCCCAGGCCGGCTTCGGCGAGCTGCTCCTGCCGCCGGTCCAGGCGGGCTCTTCGATCATGCCGGGCAAGGTCAATCCCGTCATCCCCGAGGTCGTCAACCAGATCGCCTTCGAGGTGATCGGACACGACCTGACGGTCACCATGGCGGCCGAGGGCGGACAGCTGCAGCTCAACGCCTTCGAGCCGGTGCTGTTCCGCGCGCTGATGGAGAGCCTCACCCACCTGCGCGCGGGCTGCCAGACGCTGACCGACCGGTGCGTGCGCGGCATCCAGGCCGACCGGGAGCTGCTGCGGCTCCGCGTCGCGGGCTCGATGGCCATCGTCACGGCCCTGACGCCGGCGATCGGCTACGAGGCGGCGACGATCATCGCCCGCGACGCGCAGCTCACCGGCACGTCGGTCGCCGAGCTTGTCCTGGACAGCGGCTTGCTGACGCCCGCACAGCTCGCGCTCATCCTCCGCCCCGAGACGCTGACCCGCCCGGCCTGAGCGCCGGCGCCGCGGACATCGACGCCTTCGTCGAACCTGACGCCGAAGCTCAGCGAGCCCGCTTCACCTTGATCTTCGTCGTCGTCACGACCTTGCCGCCGACGAGGAACTTCGCCACGTAGGTCCCCGCGCGCAGATGCCCGAGTCGCCGGGTGAAGCTCGTGTCCTCGGCGATCTTGAGCGTCGCGCGCTTGCGGAGCTTGCCGCCCTGCGTCAACCGCGCGAGGACCTTGGTCCCCGGCTTGCCGTCCGCCACCACGGCGACGACCGTCACGCTCTTGCGGCTCGTCAGCGACAGCGTCTTCGCCGTGGCCACGGGCGGGAGCGGCGGCACCGGATCGAAGGTGACCTCCCGGCCCTGGTTGTCGACGCCGGTGCACTGCTCGGCCGTCGCGCAGGCGAGATGCAGGATGCCGGCGATCGTCGCCGGCGGAGCCTGGCCGGCGCCGAGGTCGATGGCCTTCGGCGTGCCGGGCACCTTGGGGTCGAACGTGACCGCGAGCCCGGAACCGGCCGCGGTGCACTGGGCGGTCGACGGGCAGTCGATGACGTGCAGCGGCAGATCGGAGATCTGCACCGGTGTCGGCGATCCCGCGATCGTCGGGTTGAACGTCGTCACCGCGCCGCCGGCGTCGACGGCGGTGCACTGCGTGGTCGTCGGGCAGGACAGGCGCCCCAGGCGACCGGCGCCGCTGACGGTGTTCTTGGTGGTCTGGGCGGGGGCCCCCGGGTCGAACGTCACGAGCGTGTCCGGCTGGCCGTTGCCAGGAGACGCGAGGACCGTGCACTGCGATGCCGAGGGACATGCGATGGCGACCATGCCGAAGGCGGGCTGAGCGGAAGCGGGCGTTTGCGGCGCCGCCGGGTTGAACGTGTAGGCGGTGCCGATGCCGATCGCCGTGCACTGCGAGGTCGTCGGGCACGCGATGCCGGTGAGGCCGGAGCTGTGGAGGACCGCGGAGCTCGGCGTCGCCGGCGCCGTCGGATCGAAGGTCACCTCGGCACCACCCTGAGGGCCGCGGCAATGGGCATGAAGAGTCTCCGGAAATCGGAGCAGCCCGGTGAGCAAGGTAACGGCGCAGCCGCCGCGGGGTCATGCCGCAGCGGCCGCTGTCCGCCTCGAGACCGTCGGTCAGGAGCGCACGAAGGCCAGCAGGTCGGCGTTGATCGTGTCCGCCTCGGTGGTCGGCATGCCGTGTGGGAAGCCCTTGTACGTCTTGAGCGTCCCGTTCTGCACGAGCTGCGCGGACAGCGGTCCGGAGTCGGCATAGGGGACGATCTGGTCGTCGTCTCCGTGCATCACGAGGACCGGCACCGTGATCTTCCTGAGGTCCTCGGTGAAATCGGTCTGGGAGAAGGCGACGATGCCGTCGTAGTGTGCCTTCGCCCCGCCCATCATTCCCTGGCGCCACCAGTT
>JAOPZP010000224.1 GCA_025964055.1 Conexibacter sp. | reverse complement strand
CGCCGAGGATCAGCAGCGGCCCGCCGCGGTGGGTCACCGCGCGTGCCTGGTCGGCGGTGAGGCCCGCGCGGGCGTCGGGCGCCGGCGGCGACGGATCGACGGGAGCGGCGGCGGGCAGGGGGTCGTCCCCGCGGCGAAGGCGGTCCTCGGGCGTGATGGCACCGGGGGATGCGGGCACGACCCTAGGATATGGCCCTCATGACGTCCCATCCGGCCCTCGAACACGATTGGCTCGGCGCCTGCCGCCGGGCGGCCGAGGGACTGCGGTCCGTGCTGCGCGATCACCCGACCAGCCAGGAGCGGGTCATCGAGACCGGGGAGACCGGCGGCGGCGGCGATCGCACGCTCGTCATCGACGCCGAGGCCGAGGACCGGGTCTTCGCCGAGCTGGGCCGCCTGCACGACGAGGGTGCGCGCTTCACGGCCGTCTCGGAGGAGCGCGGGACCGTCGACTTCGGCGGCGGCGACGTCCTGGTCGTCATCGATCCGATCGACGGCTCGCTCAACGCCAAGCGTGGGCTCCCGCACCACGCGCTGTCGGTCGCGGTGTCGGCCGGCCCGCGGATGAGCGACGTGATCTTCGGGTTCGTCTACGACCTCGGCCCCGGCGAGGAGTGGCGCGCGACCCTCGGCGAGGGCGCCTACCTCAACGACGTGCGGATCCTCCATCCGCCGCCGGAGCGCAAGACGGCCGACGGGCGCTTCGAGCTGCTGGCCGTCGAGTCGGCCGACCCGCGCTGGCTGGCGCTGGCCTCCGACGACCTCGTCGCCGCCACGCGGCGGATCCGGGCGATGGGGTCGATCGCCGTGTCGATGTGCCAGGTCGCCGCGACGCGCGTCGACGCGATGGTCTCGCTGGCCCGGACGCGCGCGGTGGACTGCGCGGCGTCGCAGCTGGTCGTCCGCGAGTCCGGCGGCGAGGTCGCGTTCGTCGGCAGCCCCGACGGGCCGCTCGCCGCGCCGCTGGACCTCGAGCCCCACTTCCCCGTCATCGCGGCGCGGACCCCCGAGTCGCTGGAGCGCCTGATGGTGCTCCCGGCGGTCTAGGCGATGCAGGTCGACTGGGCCCTCGCCGCGCGGCTCGCGCGCGCCGCCGCCGGAGACGCGCCCCTGTCGGACCCGCCCGCGGGGCTGGCGGAGCGCGCCGACGCGGCCCGCGACCAGATCGTGGCCGCCACGGGGCTGGTGCCCGCGGGGGCGCTCCCGCCGGCCGAGTGGGTCGACCGAGGCACGTGGATCGACGCCAACCTGGCGACGATGCGCACGACGCTCGGCCCGCTGCTGGAGGGCACGCTGGGATCGTCGGGGCCGGCGGCCCTGCAGGCCGCCGGCGGCGCGGTCGTGGCCGCGGAGCTCGGCGGGCTGCTTGGCCTGCTCTCGCGCCGCGTGCTGGGCCAGTACGACGTGAGCCTGGTGGACCCGGACGCGCCGCCGCGGCTGCTGCTGGTCGGGCCGAACCTCGATCGCGCGACCGCCGAGCTGGGCGCGCCGCGTGAGGAGGTCGTGACGTGGGTGACGCTGCACGAGGTCACGCACGCGGTGCAGTTCGGCGCGGTGGAGTGGCTGAGGCCGCACCTGGGCGGCGCGCTGCAGGAGCTGCTCGGCGCGCTGGACCTCAAGCCGGACCCGCGCGCGCTGCTGAACCTGGGCGTCGAGGACCTCAAGGCCATGGTGGGCTCCGTCCGCGAGGGCGGGCTGCTCGGCGTGGTGATGGGCCCGGAGCGCAAGGCGATCCTCGACCGCGTGCAGGGGACGATGGGGCTCGTCGAGGGCCACGCCGAGTGGGCGATGGACCGTGCGGGCTCCGACGTGCTCGACGACGTCGACGGCCTGCGCGCCGCTATGGACCGCCGGCGCGAGGACCGCGCCCCGATCTGGCGGATCTTCGACCGGCTGTTCGGCTTCGACCTCAAGCTCAAGCAGTACGCCCAGGGCCGGCTGTTCTGCGACGCCGTCGTCTTCGCCCGCGGCGAGGACGGCCTCCGCGACGCCTGGGCGGCATCCGAGCTGGCACCCACCGCCGCCGAGCTCTCCGACCCCGCCGCCTGGCTGCGCCGCACCTCGCCCGCCGCCGCCTGACGGGGGACAGTCCCCCTTTTCGCAGCCTCACTGCAGCAAGGGGGACAGTCCCCCTTTTCGCAGCCTCACTGCAGTAAGGGGCTGTCCCCCTTTTCGCAGCCCCACTGCAGCAAGGGGGACAGTCCCCTTTCGGAGGGTGGTCGAGGGTTTGGCGAGCGGCCGTTCGGCCCCGAAGCGCCTGCGAACCGGTGTTCGAACTGTAACCGTGAGGACGGTCGGGTTTACAAACGTGTGTTCGCTGGTACGCTGGAGGCGAACAACGACTTAGAACTAACTTCCTTAGACCGACCGAGGAGACGAGAACCAGATGGCCACCACCGCCACCACCGCCCGCAAGGCCAACGCCACCAAGCGCTCGACCGCCGCCAAGAAGGCCGCGCAGACCCGCTCGGCCAACCAGGCCGCCGAGGCCCGCAAGCGCACGACCGCTGCCAAGAAGGCCGCCGAGACGCGCCGCGAGCTCGCCAAGACGCCGGTCGATCGTGTCCAGGAGTACGCCGAGCGCGCCGCGCTGGTGCAGCTGGGCGCCGCCCTCGTCGCCCGCGACGCCGTCACCGAGGCCGTCGACTCCATCGTCGGCACGCTCGGCTCGCGCGACCAGGCCGAGAAGGAGCTCCAGGTCCGCCGCCGTCGCCTCGAGGCCGAGCTGAAGCGCTTCGAGCGCCGTGGCTCCAGCGCCCGCACGCGCATCGAGCGCGAGGCCAAGAAGACCCGCACCCGCGTCCAGCGCGACCTCAAGGCCCGCCGCACGGACCTGACCAAGGCCACCAAGCCGCTCGCCACGCAGGCCGACTTCGTCACCTCGCGCGTCGAGAACCTGGTCCAGACGGGCATCACGGCGGGCCAGAAGGCCGCCACGAGCGTCCAGGAGCGCGTCGCCGCCCGCGTCTAGTCGGCAATCGCCGCGGGTTCGGCCTCCTGGGCCGATACCCGCAGCGAAGCGAGCCCCCCTGGGCGAGCCTTCGCCGGCAACCGCTCGCATGACGTTCGTCGCGGGTTCGGCCGCCTGGGCCGATACCCGCAGCGAAGCGAGCCCCCTGGGCGAGCCTTCGCCGGCGGCCCTTCCGCTTTTGCGACAATGTCCGGCATGGCCCTCCCCACGCGCGACGAGATCATGCAGTCGCTCACCGCCGTCATCGATCCCGAGCTGCACGAGAACATCGTCGAGCTGGGCATGGTTCGATCGATCGACATCGCCGACGACGGCGCCGTCGCGATCACCGTGTCGCTCACCACCGCCGGCTGCCCGATCCGCAACCACTTCCAGACCGCCGTGGCGAAGGCGGCCCAGGAGGCCGGCGCGACGAAGGTCAGCGTCGCCTTCGACGTCCTCTCCGACACCGAGAAGGGCGCCCTGCAGAAGAAGCTCGGCCGCGGCGGCAACCTGCCCAGCGGCGCGCTCGCCCAGGTGCAGAACGTCATCTGCGTCGGCTCGGGCAAGGGCGGCGTCGGCAAGTCCACGCTGACCGCCAACCTCGCCGCCGCGCTGGCCGCCGACGGCAAGAAGGTCGGCATCCTTGACGCCGACGTCTGGGGCTACTCGATCCCGCGCATGTTCGGCCTCGGTGGCGACCGCCCGCCGGTCTCGCCCGAGCGGAAGATCCTCCCGCTGGAGTCCCACGGCGTGAAGATCATGTCGATCGGCTTCTTCGTCGCCGAGGACAGCGCCGTCGTCTGGCGCGGCCCGATGCTCCACAAGGCGCTGACGCAGTTCCTCGAGGACGTCGACTGGGGCGAGCTCGACTTCCTGCTGGTCGACCTGCCCCCGGGCACCGGCGACGTCTCGATGACGCTCGCCCAGCTGCTGCCCGACGCGAAGTTCCTGCTGGTCACCACGCCGCAGCCGACCGCCCAGAAGGTCGCGCGCCGCGCCGCCGAGATGGCCCACAAGGTCCAGCTCGAGGTCGCCGGCGTCGTCGAGAACATGTCCGTCTTCACGACGCCGTCGGGCGAGCGCTTCCCGATCTTCGGCGAGGGCGGCGGCCAGGAGCTGGCCGACGAGCTGGACGTGCCGCTGCTCGGCAAGGTCCCGCTGACGATGCCGCTGCGCGCGCAGGCCGACGCCGGCTCGCCGCTGGTCGGCACCGACCCCGACGATCCCGCCTCGCAGGCCATCCGCCAGGCCGCCCGCGGGCTCATGGCGCTCATGCCGGTCGAGCTGCCGGTGCTCAGCGCCGCGCCGACGCCCGCCATCGAGGTCATCCCCGCGGCGACGCCGTCCGGCATGAGCCTGCCGATGGCCGGCTGACCCGCACCGCGATGCCGCCCCGGCTCGCGACGGCCACGCTGTCGTGAGCCTCACCGACCACATCGGCTACCCGCTGCTCTTCGTCCTCGTCGGGGCGGAGTCCAGCGGGGTGCCCGTGCCGGGCGAGACCGCGCTGATCGCCGCCGCCGTCCTGGCGTCGCGCCCGAACGCGAGCCTGACGCTGCCGGCCGTGATCGCCACCGCCGCCGTCGCGGCGATCGTCGGCGACAACATCGGCTACCTCATCGGGCGCCACGGCGGCCGGCGGCTGCTGGAGCGCCCCGGCCGCTTCGCGCGCCAGCGCGCCAAGGTGCTCGAAGTCGGAGAGCCGTTCTTCGAGCGCCACGGCCCCAAGGCCGTCTTCCTCGGCCGCTGGATCCTCGGCCTGCGCGTGTGGGCCTCGTGGCTGGCCGGGATCACCCACATGCCGTGGCGCTCGTTCCTGATGTACAACGCCCTGGGCGGGATCTCCTGGGCGGTGACGATCGGCGTGCTCGCCTACGTCGCCGGCAGCGGGATCGAGGCGCTGATCCGCGACGTCGGCGCAGGGGCCGCGGTCCTCGTCGTGGTCGCGGCCGCGACGCTCTACCTCCTGCGCCGCCGGCGCCGGTCCGGCGCGTCGCTCTAGGCGCCGGGCGGCGAGGACGCGGGCGGGGCCGCGGCGGGCACCTCGCGCAGCGAGCCCGTCTCCACCTCGTACACGAAGCCGCGCACGGCGTCGCGGTGGGGCAGGAAGGGGCTGGAGCGGATGCGGGCGATCGAGCTGCGGACGTCGGCGTCGAGGTCGGTGAACGCCTCGGCCACCCAGGCCGGCTTGATGCCGGTCTCCTCCAGCAGCTCGCGGCGGAACTCGTCCTCGGTGAACGTCAGCATGCCGCAGTCGGTGTGGTGGACGAGCACCACCTCGCGCGTCCCGAGCTTGCGCTGGGAGATCGCCAGCGAGCGGATGACGTCGTCGGTCGCGACGCCGCCCGCGTTGCGGATCAGATGGGCGTCTCCGGGCCGCAGCCCCAGGATGCCGAACAGGTCCAGGCGGGCATCCATGCACGCCACCACGGCGACCTGGCGGGCCGGCCGTGGCGTGTGCAGGGGGTCGGCGAAGGTGGCGGACCACTCCGCCGCCTTCGCGACCAGCGCATCGGTGACCGACTGGGGCGTCGGTCAGCCCTTGTTCTTGAAGTAGTCCGCGTTGATCTGCACGAAGCTCGACCACTCCTCCGGGACCTGGTCCTCGGCGAAGCAGGCATCGACCGGGCAGGCCTCGACGCAGGCGTCGCAGTCGATGCACTCCTCCGGATCGATGTAGAGCATCTCGACCTTGTCGTAGTCGGGCTCGTCCGGGGTCGGGTGGATGCAGTCCACCGGGCAGACCTCGACGCAGGAGTTGTCCTTGGTGCCGATGCAGGGCTCGGTGATGACGTACGCCATA
>JAOPZP010000194.1 GCA_025964055.1 Conexibacter sp. | reverse complement strand
GTCCTTCGCCGGCACCCTGGAGGCCAAGGGCTTCGAGGAGCGCCTCATGCGCCTCGGGCCGCCGCCCGTGGCCGACGAGGAGCCCGGCCAGTTCTGGAAGGACTTCATCCGCGACACCGCGCCGGTGTTCCGGCGGCCGACCATCGAGCAGCTGGACGCGTTCGTCGCGCCGACGTTCGCGGCGCTGGTCGACGGCGCCCGCTACGTCCATGACCGCCTGCGCGAGATCATCGAGGAGGTCGACGCCGACGTGATCGTGGAGGACAACGTCGTCGGCTTCCCGGCGATCCTCGCCTCCGGCCGCCCGTGGGTGCGCATCGTCTCCTGCCACCCGGCCGAGATCAAGGACCCCAACATCCCGCCGCCGTTCTCCGGCTACCCGGTGCAGGGCCGCTCGCCCTGGGACGCCTACCGGGAGGAGTACCGCCGCACCCACGGCGAGCTGCACGCGGCCTTCGACGCGTTCTGCCAGGAGCGCGGCGCCCCGCCGCTGCCCGCCCTGGAGTTCATCCACGAGTCGGACTGGCTCAACCTGTACATCTACCCCGACATGGTCGACTACGAGCGCGAGCGGCCGCTGGGACCCACGTGGCGCAACCTGCAGACCAGCGTCCGCACGACCGACGACGCCTGGGAGGTGCCGGCCGAGCTGGCGGGCGGCGACGGCGCGCTGACCTACCTCAGCCTCGGCTCGCTCGGCTCGGGGGACGTCGAGCTGATGCAGCGGCTCATCGACGCCATGGCCGACTCCGGCCACCGCGTCGTCGTGTCGATGGGCCCGCAGCACGAGCAGCTGCGGTTGGCCGACAACATGGTCGGCGCCGAGTTCCTGCCGCAGACCTCCATCTTGCCGCACGTCGACCTCGTCATCACCCACGGCGGCAACAACACCGTCACCGAGTCGCTGTACTTCGGCAAGCCGATGGTCGTCCTGCCGCTGTTCTGGGACCAGTACGACAACGCCCAGCGCCTGCACGAGACGGCCCTCGGGATCCGCCTGGACACCTACGGCCACGCGCCGCAGGAGCTGCGCGACGCCGTCGATCGGCTCCTGGCCGACGACGCGCTGCGCGCCCGCCTGGCCGACGGCGCGGCCGTGCTCCAGGCGGCGCCCGGCACCGTGCGCGCCGCGGACCTGATCGAGCAGCTCGTGCGCGAGCCCGCGGCGTGAGCCGCCCGCCGGTCGGCCCGGTCTTCTGGCTGGAGCAGGCGCTCGCCGAGGAGCCGGGCGCCGCGTGCCCGCCGCTGACGGGGACCGTGCGCGCCGACGTCTGCATCGTCGGCGGCGGGTTCCTCGGCCTGTGGACCGCGCTGGAGATCACCGAGCAGGCGCCCGACGCGTCGGTCGTCCTGCTCGACGCCGAGGGCTGCGGCTTCGGCGCCAGCGGGCGCAACGGCGGCTGGGTGACCAGCTGGTACGACGAGCTCGACGCGCTGCTCGCCCGCTTCGGCCCCGAGCAGGCGACGTGGCTGGCCGACCAGTCCTCGGCGGCGATCGACCGCCTCGAGGCGTTCTGCGAGCAGGAGGAGATCGACTGCCACCTGCGGCGCTCCGGATCGCTGTGGACCGCGACCGCGCCAGCGCACCTCGGTGTCTGGGACGGGCCGATGCGCGCGGCGCGCACGGTCGGTCGCGAGGGGGTGGTGCAGGAGCTCGACGTCGCCGAGCTGCGGGCCCGCACCGGCTCGCCGGCGATCGTCGGCGGGGCGCTGGTGCGCGACTCGGCGGCGATCCAGCCGGCGCTGCTGGCCCGCGGCCTGCGGCGCGTCGCGCTGCGCCGCGGCGTGCGGATCTTCGAGGGGTCGCCGATGCGGGCGCTGGGCCGGGGCGCTCCGGCGGTGGTCACGACCTCGGCCGGGCGCGTCGAGGCGGGCCGGGTCGTGCTGGCGCTGGGCGCGTGGGCGGCGCGGCTGCGCGAGCTGCGCCGGGCGGTCGTGCCGGTCGGCAGCCACATCGTGCTCACCGAGCCGATCCCCGAGCGCATCGCGGAGCTGGGGTGGACCGGCGGCGAGCTGCTGGGCGACACGCGGTTGTTGGTGCACTACGCGCAGGTCACGCGCGACGGCCGGATCGCGTTCGGGCGCGGCGGCGGGGCGATCGGCCCGTTCGGGCACGTGCGGCCGAGCCACTACGTCGATCCCGCGACCGTCGACGTGGTCGCCGCGGACTTCCGGCGCTGGTTCCCGCAGCTGGCCGACGTCGGGCTCACCCATGCGTGGGGCGGCGCGGTCGACCGCGCGCCCGGCCACCTGCCGTTCGCCGGGACGCTCGGCGATCACGAGACGGTGCACTACGCGACGGGCTTCTCGGGTAACGGCGTCGGCCCCAGCGCGTTCCTGTCGCGGATCCTCGGCCGGCGCGCGCTGGGTTTGCGGGACGCGTTCACCGACAACGCGCTGACGCACGGGCCTCCCGGCTACCTGCCGCCCGAGCCGGTGCGCAGCCTCGGGGGCGTGGTCGTCCGCGATGCCGTGCGGAGGGCCGAAGGTGCCGAGGAGCGGGGCGAGGCGCCGGGGCGCGTCACGGGCGCGCTGCGCAAGTTGGTGTGGTTCACGACGCCGCGCGCGGTCGAGCCGCGGCTGTGGCGTCGCCGCTGAGGCCCGGCGTCAGCGCCGGCCGCGGCGGCCCATGATGCCGCGGACGCTGTTGACGAACCCGGCGGTGCGGCGGTGGACGTTCGGCCCGGGCGGCGGTGCGCCCGGCGCGTCGGGCGGCCGGTCGTCGTGGGCGCGCAGCGCGTCCTCGACGGTCTCCAGCTCGCGCTCGCTCTCGGCGTCCTGCTCGTAGTCGTCGGCCCGCGGCTCGGGGTCGACGGCGTCGACGAGGTCGTAGTGCTGCGTGGCGACCCACGCGTCGCCGACTGCCGCGCAGCGCGCGCGCTCGGGCCGGTAGGCGAACCAGCCGGGCCGCTGGCGCGCGGGGCAGAGGTGGGCGACCAGCGCGGACGCGTCGGCGGCGATCGGGTGGTGGACCAGGTCGGCCTGCCAGAGCAGGATGTCGCCGGCGTTCAGGGTGATCGTCTCGGCGCCGGCCTCGGCCACGAGGGCGGCGACCTCCGCGCGGTGGCGCTGCAGCGCTTCGTCGCCGTCGCGCTCGGGGTTGAAGTGGCGGTAGCGGCCGCTGAACGGGGTGGTGGGCGTGCGCTGCGAGCCGCGGTGGACGATGACGTCCACGGCGGCGTCGCCGAGCGCGACGACGGAGGTCACGAGCGCCGCGGGATCCTCGGACGCCGCGACGTAGGTCGCGTCGCGGTAGGGCCCCGGATCGGGCGAGCCGGCCAGCGCCTCGACGGCTTCGAAGAGCAGCGGCGCGTCGTCCCAGCGGGCGGTCAGCGTCGCGACCAGCGGCTCGGGCAGGAGCACCGCGCGGGCGACGTCGGAGATGGCGTACGGGTCGACCGCGCCGGCGGTGCCGGGCTCGGCGCGTGCGGCCAGCGACGCGTACGCGTCGCCGGGAGCGCGGACCAGGAGGCCGTCGCGCAGGCGCTGCAGCTCGCCGGCGTAGGCGCCGACCGCGTCGCCGGGGGCCGCGCCGCGCAGCACCAGGTAGCCGTCGTCGTCGAACTGCCGGAGGTCGACCATCTGCCCGCAATCTACCCGTGCCGCGGAACCGGCTCGCAGTCGGTAGACCTACAGCCCTTGGGACGCTTTCGCGAGCTCGCGCGCTTCGGCATGGTCGGCGGCTTCAACGCCGCGACCTACTTCGGCATGTACACCGCCGGGGTGCTGGTCGGCGTGCCGTATCTGCTGTCGGCGGTCGTCGCGTTCGCGCTCTCGGCGTCGCTGGGGTACTGGCTGCACGAGCACTGGACGTTCGGCGGCGGGCAACCGACCGTGCGCGGCTGGATCAGCTGGCTGCTGGCCCAGGGCGGCGCGACGGCGCTGAACCTGGCGCTGCTGGCGGCCGCCGTCGACCTGCTCGGCGCCGACAAGATCATCGCCCAGGCGGTCCTGCTGCCGGTGACGCCCGTGGCGACCTACTTCGTCGGGCGCCGCTGGGTCTTCAGCCGGGTGTAGGCGCCGGCCAGGCGGTCGTCGGCTGCAGCACCGCGGCCTCGAGCGCCTCGGTCCGCAGGTGCGTGATCTGCTGGTAGGCGGGGTCGGCGACCATCTGCGAGAAGGCCGCGCGCGTGGGGTAGTGCACGAGCAGGATCGAGTCCCACGACGTGTCGCCGTCGGGCGCGACGAGCGGCGTGCCGGTCTCGCCGAGGTGCACGACGGTCGCTCCCGCCTGCTTCAGGTACGGGCCGGCCGCCGCGGCGTAGGCCGCGTAGGACTCCCGGCCGCCGCCGGGCTTGAAGCGCAGGAGGTTGAGCATGGTGACGGGGCCGCCGTCGTCCTCGTCCATGAAGCGCTTGAGGTCCTTGCCGGTGGGATCGACGGGCATGGGGCGCAGCCTAGATGAGTTATTCCGGTGGGAGGGCGAGCACGGTGACCGTGCCGGGCGGCACCTCGGTGAGGCCGCCGTCCTCGACCTTGGCGGAGAGGCGGGGGGAGGCGCACAGGGCGTCGAACGACGACCGGGCGTGCGGCATGACGACGCGGCCCGGGCAGCCGGCGGCCACCCAGCCCTCGAGGGCGCCGGTCGCGGCGGACATCGTGGCGGCATGCGCGATCTGGGCCATGGTCTTGCCCGAGCTCATCTCCAGGCGCGGGTTCAAGATGTAGGTGATGCGATCGCGCGCCGGCTCCGGGACGTGGTCCACCGTGGGCGCGGGGATGAGGTCCGTCGACATCGCCTGGAGCTTGATCAGCAACTCGCTGCGCTCCGTCCGGAGGCGGGGCGGGAGCGCGAGGACGGCCGCGCCCTCGGGGTCG
>JAOPZP010000192.1 GCA_025964055.1 Conexibacter sp. | reverse complement strand
TGGCCCGGCCGCTCGCCCGGCGCGGGGTCGTGGCGGCGCTGCGCCACCAGCGTGCCGTCGGGTCGCGCGACGCCGACCACCGTGGAGGGCGTCGCGGTGTCGAAGGCGAGGATCATCGGCGAATCCTCGCCCAGGGGGCTCGTTCACGGGGGGCTCGCACCCGCGGCTTCGGCAGCGAAGCGGTCATCGTTCAGATGATGACGCGACGGCGATCGTGCGCCGATCGCCGCCCGCGTGCTCCAGGCGGACGCGGGCGCGGATGCGCCCGAGCAGCTCGGGCTCGGCGATCGCCGGCCACTCGACGAAGGCGATCGCGTCGGGCGTCAGGTAGTCGTCGAGCAGCGCCGGATCCTCGTCGGCGAGGCCGGCGAGGCGATGGAGGTCGAGGTGCGCGATCGCGACGCGGCCTTCGTAGCGGCGGCCGATCGTGAACGTCGGGCTCGTCACCGGCCCGTCGAAGCCGAGCGCGCGGGCCGCGCCGCGGACGAAGGTGGTCTTCCCTGCGCCCATCTCGCCCTCGAGCAGGACGACGTCGCCGGGCAGCAGCTGCGCCGCCAACGCGGCGCCGGCGGCCTCGGTCTCGGCCGCCGTGGTGGTCGTCCGGGTGGCGCTAGAACCGCTCAGGAGCGGAACGCAGGCGCAGGCCCAGGCCGACGAGCAGGAGCACGACTCCGCCCAGCAGCAGGAGGCGGGTGTCCAGGCCGGTGTTCGGCAGGCTGCCGGCCGCCTGCGGGGCGGCGGTGGCGGCGGAGCTGCCGGTGCCCGAGGCTCCGGCGCTGCCCGAGCCCGACGAGGAGCCGCTCGAGCCGGAGCCCGAGGTCTGCGGGCTGGGCGACAGCGGCTGGATGTTGCCGCCCGGGGTGGTCTGGGCCTTGGAGCCGCTCGACCCGCTCGACCCCGAGCCCGCGGATCCCGAGCTCCCGGATCCCGAGCCCCCGAACGGGTCCTGGTACTGCTGATCGCCCGCGCCTTGGGCCAGGGCGGAGGTGACGGGTGCGAAGGCACCCAGGGCGAGGACAGCGAACAGCGCTGCGATCCGGCGGCAAGCGGATGGCACTGACGCGCATTGTATGGATGTGGCGGACGATCCTCCCGCTGGCGGAAGAGATAGCCTCGCGCCCCTCGTGCCCCACGCCGAGCATTCGTCCCGCACCCTGCGGCACATCCTGCTGCTCACCGACCGCGACTGGACGCATCCCCAGGGCGGCGGCACCGGCACGAACCTGTACGGCCAGGTGTCGCGGTGGGTCGCGTGGGGCCACACGGTCACGGTCATCGCCGGGTCCTACCCCGGCGCCGCCAAGGTCGAGCGCCCGCACGACCGGCTGACCATCCACCGGATGGGCAGCCGGATGACCGTCTTCGGGCGCGCGGCGCTCGCCTCGTGGCGCGGCATCGGGCGCGACGCCGACGTGGTGCTGGAGGTCGTCAACGGCATCGCGTTCTTCACGCCGCTGTGGTGGTGGCTGCGCGGCGTCCCGCGCGTGACGCTCGTCCACCACGTCCACCAGGACCACTACGTCGCCGAGATGGGCACCGCGGGCCGCGTCGCGGCGCTGGTCGCCGAGCGCCTGCCGCTGCAGACGCTCTACCGGCACCACCCGTTCCTGACGATCTCCGACTCGGCCCGGCGCGACATGGTGGCCTTGGGCATCCCCGCGTCGCAGATCCACGTGGCCTACCTCGGCGTCGAGCCGGACTCGTTCACCGAGACCGTCCGCGACGCGACCCCGACGCTCCTCTACCTCGGACGCATCAAGCAGTACAAGCGGCTGGAGATCCTCCTCGACGTGCTCGAGGGCATCCCCGGCGCGGTCCTGGAGGTGGCCGGCGACGGTGACCACCGGCCGGTGCTCGAGGAGGAGATCGCCCGCCGCGGGCTGCACGACCGCGTGGTCCTGCACGGCTTCGTCAGCGAGGACGAGAAGCGCGAGCTGTACGCGCGCTCCTGGGTCAACCTGACCGCGTCGTCGGCGGAGGGCTGGTGCCTGACGGTGATGGAGGCCGCGGCCGCCGGGACGCCGAGCGCGGCGATGGCCGTGGGCGGCCTGCCGGAGTCGATCGTCGACGAGCAGACGGGTCTGCTGGCGGACACGCCGCAGGAGCTGGCGACCAAGGTCGCGGCGCTCGTCGCCGACCCGGCCCGGCGCGACGAGCTCGGCGACGCCGCGCGGGCGCGCGCCCGGGGCTTCACGTGGGACGCGACGGCCGAGTCCAACCTCGTGGTGCTGGACCGCATCGCGGAGGAGGAGCGCCCGCGGCTCCGCGACGCCCTGCGGCACTCGGAGACCGGCGCGGCCGCCGGCCTCGCCGGCGCGACGCTGCTCAACAACGCCATCCAGCTCGTCTTCGTGGTGCTGTTCACGCGCCTGCTGGGCGCCGACGGCTACGGCGCGCTGGCGGCGATCATCTCGGGCTTCCTGATCCTCATGGTCGGCGGCCAGTCGATCCAGGTCGCGGCCGCGCGCGAGGCGACGCTCGGCCACCTGGGAACCGACGGGCGCCTGCGCGCGACGTTGCGAACCTGGACCCGCCAGCTGGTC